>CAZZNM010000155.1:0-1600 GCA_964655805.1 uncultured archaeon | reverse complement strand
AACTAAGTAGCGTTTTCTGCTACCGCGTTTGAGTATGATATAGTGAAGCAAGAAAATAATCGATATATGTTATTACTTGCTTCACATATAGCAAACAAGGAAGTAATTAAACTGTTTATTTCCTTGTATTGCTATATAGATAGGCATGCGTTGCACGCTTATCATAACGGTATATATGGCAAAACTTTATATATAAAAATGACGTGAAACGGTTGCAATTACGCACCGCTTGCGTAGTATACATAGAAAATAGCTTACATAAAGGTTATATATAGTTTTTGAATGTTCTAAAAGCCATATTTAAGCTTTCTAGCTGCTATTACTGGCTATGTTCTTTTAAACTTTACGATATTTGTTCTACCCTTCCTAGAACGCTCTACAAGCCCCCTGGCCTCGAGATCGCGCAGAATCCTTGACACCTTTGACTTTGAATAGTCTGTCTCGCGGACGATGCTGCGCTGGTCCACCTGCTTCTTTTCGCGCAGAAGAATCTCGACCACCTTTCTTTCGTGATCTGTAAGTATGGGAAGTATGTCCTTGGCAAATCTTTTCCTGAAAAAGTAGATAAAGAAGATGATTATCGCTGCAATCAGGGGTATCATCAATACCACAGCTTGGTTGCTGAATATCTGCTCATAAATAATCGATATGTTTATCGTCTCTCCAAGCTTTGGCTCTTGTTCCCAGATGACGTATATGCGCCGGCCGTCAGAGCCCTCCTTGCCCCACTGAGGCTCGAAGCGCCGAAGACCTGTGCCAGATAGCTTAGATTGCTCTACAAGCGCTGTGCCAAGTGGCAATTTGACGGTAATCGCTACTTTGTCTACGAGCTCTGTGACAGGGAAACGCTGGTTAAAGAGCTGCAGGTCTTCGAAATTGCTCACCATGTCATGGCCGCGGAATTTGTAAATCACGCTGTCGGCTGCAAATCCCTGGCATATGATGCCTGTGCCTATATCCCTTTTTACTGTTTCGCAGTCAATAAACGTGCCATTGGCTATTACCTCCACTGCAGTAATCCTTCTGGCAAGAATATAGAAATCGCTTTTTGTTACATTCTCCGGGTACTGGATATTCACGGCCCATTCAGTGGTTTTATCGTCGTTAATCAGTATCTCCACGTCAATCTGGCTAGCCCCGGCATGCGCTACTGCAACAGTTGCAAGGGCTATAAGAAGCGCCAATCTTTTCATACTTAGTAGAAGCGAAAAAAGCATTAAAAGGTTCTGAATAGTAGTTCCTTGTGAAGAAACAATGAATGAAATAATGCAGGATGAAATTAAAAAGAAGCGCAAGGAAGAGTGGATAGAGGCATGGTTTGCTGTAGAGGTCCTTGGCGCGACAGAGGAGATAGTCAAAAGTTCGCTGGGACATCATATTGAGAAGCTTGTAAATACAAAAAATGTGCTTGCCTATGAGCAGAAGTTCTCAGAAATAAAGAAATTGGACAAACCGCCAAATAACCTTAAGGAGGCATATTCACAAATAGCCGAGGTAAAGCTGTTTGCAAAAGACCTTGCTACGTTCCTGATAGTCGTAATGCTTTATGGGCCGTCAGCAATAGAGGTACACGGCCCAGTGCGAAAAGAGGTAAAGATCA
>CAZZNM010000154.1:0-1690 GCA_964655805.1 uncultured archaeon | reverse complement strand
GATTTCCAAGACTCAAGTCCCAGTAAACGGACTCTTGCGTTCCGATGATGTTGGTAATATCGTTGCTGTGCAACATGATTATCAGCCTATGGAAAGCCACCTAACTTGTTAGGTGGTTGTTTACCAATTCTCTAAAGAAAACAATTTATTTAAACCCTTCAATAATTAATACATGAAAGTGATAAAAAGCGTAGACAACCCCCTGCTCTCTGGCGCTGCAAATGCTGCGCTTTCCTATGTAGGTGATATCCTAGATTCTCTGGAGATACGGCTTGACAGAGATGAGTATATTCTGGTAGATGGCAGGAAGGCCGTCATATCAATAAGCACAGACAACAGGTTCGTAGCTGATAACGACAAGGAAGGCATGGAAATACTTCTGATTAAAAAGATAATCTCGTTGAGATTTTCAGGCCCACTTTCTGAGCTACTTGCTGATAGGGAGATCATAAGACTAGGTCTGGCTGATAGACTATTCTATTACTATTATGTACTACTTTCTTCACATAGAAGGATAGAAAGCATTGAAGATTTCATAGAATTAAACATACCACGGCTCAGCTTCTATCCAAGCGATAAAGAAAATGCCAAGTTCCTGAAAGAGATGACAGAAAAGCATATCTTTCGCAGCCAGGAATATGAAGCGGCAACAGAAAAGCTATTTGGCCTGCTGCAGAGAAATCTTTACACATCCAGAGCAATAAGCGAGGCAGAAACAGAGTGGTTTTCAACATGCAAATCATAAAATATAGGTGGGAGAAATTCAGGCCGATGCTTATTGTAAATAATGGCAGCACGGGCAAGATGCCGCTATTTGACGCAGAGCTGAATATGGCTATAGGCAAGAAGCGATGCATCGGCTCATTTGTAAAGGGCAATTACCAGCAGTGCCCTCACAACAGAGAAATAACGTATGGCAATTACTGCAATGAATGTAGGTTGAACGATGATTTCTTTCTGTGCGTGCAGTGCGACGGCAGCGACTGCAAGAACCAGAAGCGCCGCGGCGATTGCGAGGAGGAGCAGTATTTCATCTACCTGGCTGCATTCGACTCATTGCTTAAGGTAGGCATATCACTGGACCGACGCATAATGGAGCGCCTTGTCGAGCAGGGCGCAGACTTCGGCGCAAAGGTCGCGATTGTAAAAGATGGCAAGGCCGTGCGCCTAGTCGAGCAAAAGATAAAAAAGGACCTAGATATCCCTGACCGCGTGCTCGGCGAGGAGAAGTATCAACGCCTATTTTGCGACCCAAACAAAGCAGCAATAGAGCTGTACAAAGCCATAGTCAAGCTCCGCGCAGTAATTCCTGAATACATGATTTACCCAGAGATATTTGACATGCGCAAATACTACAAGCTGCAGAATGTAGCTGTAAAGCCAAGGCACACAGAGGTATCAGAGGGCATGAAACTCTCAGGCAAGGTTATCGCGGCAAAAGGCAACATAGTTGTATTACAGGACGACAAGGGCCTCCATGCCATAAACGCGCACAGGTTGATCGGGCGGGAAATTGAGATGATTTAAACGTTTGAACGTGAATTGGGAGAAATGGTAGATTGGCTAAAAGATCAGCCAAAGCAATAATCCTATTCTCTAATCCTCTTCTTCTCGTACATCCTCACGGAGTTCATTGATATCGTCACAGGTATCGGTATGGCTGCTTCGAGGAACTCGACAGTTATCTCTT
>CAZZNM010000153.1:0-1701 GCA_964655805.1 uncultured archaeon | reverse complement strand
ACAATCTGTGTTCACAACACCCACAATACACAAGGTTGTTGAGGTTGCACAAGCCATAAAAGAGAATACAGACGTGCCGATTGTCTGGGGAGGTGTACATCCAACAATGCTTGCAGAACAGTGCCTTCAGGAGCCTTTTGTCGACTATGTTGTAAAGGGCAGTGAAGGCGAGGACCTTATTGCCCAGCTGGCAAAAGACATCGAAGACGGAAGAAAAGGCCCAAGACTGCGCGAAAATCCAATGTTCATACGCGATCTTGATAGGTTGCAGCCAGCATGGCATCATGTTGACGGCTCAAAATATCTCTATAAAGAAGAGCATTCTGTGCGCGGGCAAGTGGAGTACAGTAGAAACAAGGTTTTTTATTACATGACAACATCACGGGGCTGTCCGTTCAGATGCACCTTTTGCTATGTCACTACAGTGCACAAGTCCACATGGCGGCCGCATAGTGTGGATTGGGTCAAGCGGCAAGTGCAATTCCTTAAGGATACCCATGACATTGATGGCATAGGATTCTGGGATGACTTCTTTTTGGTTGATATCCGTAGGGCATTGGAGATAACAAAATTCCTAAAGGAGAAGGACATCGGCTTTCTCTGCGAGTCAAGAGCAACAATACTTACAGATTCTTTCATGCAGAAGCTGAAAGAAAACAATTGCATGCAGTTATTTATCGGCGGCGAATCAGGCTCGCCAAGGACGCTGAAGCTGATAAAGAAAGACCTGATGCCGCACGATATCATTCGTGCAGCAGAGTTGGGCAACAAATACAATGTGCCTGTGCGCATATCATTCATGTTCGGCATTCCTGGCGAGACAGTAGAAGACATGATGATGACAAAAGACCTCGTACTAAAACTACTTGATTATCCAAACGTTTCAATAAGCGGGCCAAAGCTCTATACACCGTACCCCGGCACAGAATCCTATAATGATGCAGTACGCATGGGATTTGTTCCGCCCCGCGACACAATAGGGTGGAAAGACATCCACAGGACGACGAACATGCAAATGCTCCCATGGTTCAAAGAAGAATTAGAGAAACACGGCGTAGCCAAAGAGGAAATTTTCCTTGAGATCCGTGACAAGGAAAAAGAGGTCGGCATACGCGATAAAGAAAGCTGGTACACAAAGCTTATGGCAGTGCACGACTGAATTACTTCCGTCTAAACCTGTTGGATATTGGCAAAAGAAAATAAATTAATAAAAACCCAACGGCTAACGCTATTATGAATTCAGTCAACCCACCTAGAAATTCTAGAAGGAGCCCTCCAGAGATGATATTTACTGATAAAATAAGTATCGACGAGTATAAACTGTAGAATAAGGCAACTCTGATCCTCATTTGTTTATGAATCAATTTTTTAGTTGTTTTTACATATAGCATACCGGTTAAAACAATCGCCAACACAAAAATTGCCAGTCTAACGGCACCAAATAAGTCAAGTGTTTCGAGCGAAATGCTGGATCTGAAAAATCTCAAAGGAAATCTCAGAACGGCATCAATCGATATCAGCCAGAACGTTACTTTCCAAGGCTTATCTATATATTTTGTTTCTAATAAACTTCCCATAAATTAATATGTTTATTAAATTAAAATAGATATCGTAAATCACTTGCTTTAACATTATCTCCGGGCCACTTCTACCAATATTCTCTCCAATTGCTGCGCCTGCACATCCCAAGAATATTGTTTG
>CAZZNM010000152.1:0-1766 GCA_964655805.1 uncultured archaeon | reverse complement strand
GGCGGCCTTATGTAGGCAGCCACAGCGAAAACTATAGATGAAAGCAGAAGCAGCGACAGCGCAATGACTAATACATGTCTTTTCATGAAAGTAGTAACACAGAAACAAATAAAATCATGAACACAAAAAACACGAAAAATAATCACGCACGCGGTGCGAAGGAATTACGTAAGAAAGTCATGCAGAAATCTATAAACGTGAGACAATGAATAAATAACAGCATGCCAAGGAAACGTGAATGGGATAAAGCTACAATGCCTTTCAGAATAGCAGCCAAAAAGTCAAAATTTACAAAGCACGATCTGCACAGGCTTATAGAAGATGTCAGAAGGATAAGAAATCTGAGAAATTACAAATTCTTTGGCATGTGGAAAGATAGAAAGGACATAGGCAGCAGCAAAAATTATGTCGAAAAATTAAGGAAATGGAAAAGAAAATGAATTTCCTTATCGATACTGATATTCTTATTGACATTTCTAAAGGCGTTCAGAATGCTGCAGAATATATTGAATCGGTACTCAAATCCCCATCGTTGTAACTACCTTTGCCCCTCTGACTTTATCCCAGAATCTCCTCGACCTTTGTTATAAACTCATCCGCATCCTCTAACGCACTTTTTGCATTTTCCCTTGAAATCGAAGGCGTTGCATCATACTGTGCAGTTTCTCTTCTCGTCTTGGTTTCTATGAGCTTTGTTATCAGTTTCTCGCTCAGAGCATAAGCTTTGGAAAGTTTGTCCACGTGCCTGTCTTCCATCTTTTTCTTGTGTATGTAATGATATTCAAGGACTGCTGTGGTAGCTGCATGGCTCTTTGACCTGAACCCGTGTTTTGCCAGGGCAGCAAGTGCCGACGTATACATGGCATAATAAGACGCTATAATAACCCAGTCATACATATCGAAATCCGATGCGAGATTTAACGATTTTCTCAATCCTTCCTGCTCGGTAATCTTGAACAAAAGATTTGCCACGGTGAAATTTTTCCTCGCTTTTGCCAGAAACGGCTTTTCCAGTTTTGCATATTCTTGCTTCTTTAATAGCTGTTCTTTTGCCAGATAACTACTGATTTTCCTTTTCAGAAATTCACTCCTTTTCATGAAACCAATCTCCAGAACATCTCAGAACCATACAGAGATATTCCATATTCTCTTGTTTCCTTTCCAACGCTTAGTTCTTTTGCATTTAGCATTTTTTTGAATTCGGGTATATCTGTGATCAAGGGGCTAATTCTAACATTATGTGAATACACGTAACTCGCACTTTCCCGTTCTGTTCCTTCCCTGAGAGATTTGTTTTTCATGTCAGTCACTATAAACAGCAGGTCTATATCCGATGTCTTAATCTCAGAGCCTTTTGCATAGCTGCCAAACAAGATTATAGAATGTATTTCTGAAATAAAAGTTTCAGTCAGCGTTGAAATCAGGTTTTCTAGAACTGCCTTTAGTTTTGGATTTTTCCTGTAAATCTCTTCCTTCCGCGATGCATCAATCTCCTCTAGAATATTCCTGCATTTCGGGTTGCCCAGATTCAGAGAACATTGCCTTGTGTTCCCTATCTTTTCAGTTTTTATTATCCCTTCTTTTTCCATTCCAATTATATGGTTGTAAGCAGGCCTGTAGCCTATTTTCAGCTTTTTTGAGATTCCCAGAATGGTCATTCTTTTGCCTAATTCTTTTCTCATCAAGCCTACTATTTTTAGCAGGGTTTCACGCCTCATGACTATTCACTTAATGAATAATACTATTCACTTTAGTATATAAGCATT
>CAZZNM010000151.1:0-1770 GCA_964655805.1 uncultured archaeon | reverse complement strand
GCAATGACTCGCATGGCTTAGCCGAACCCTGATAGTGGTCACCTCCGGCGGGATCAGCCGGAATTGAGAATTGCGGATTTACACTATCATAGTGTTCCTGCAAATTGCTGACAGTGTATTACCTGTCCATACCTACATCTGGCATAATATCATTATCACGCCTTCACGTCAACTGCAACAGGAAATGTTTCTTTCATCCTTCGCACAGTGGCATAAGCCACATTCTGTGGCTTTAGCTGTTCTGCGATGTCAAAAACGCGCCAATTGTTACAGTAGAGCACCAGGCATAGTAAAGTTTAAGCTCTATAATTGCATAGAAATATTTGCCAAACCCCTATGCCCGTCTCAGCATAAACGCTTGTTCACGCCAATACAATGCTGCACGTTAACATATAAAAAGGTTTCTTGCAGCACGACCAACCTTTTTATATCGCCTTCAACAATTATTTTCATGGCACAGCGCGCAAGAAGGCAGAAGCATTATTTTGACAGACGCGAAGCGCTTATTGTCGTCATTGTTCTTTTTGGCTCCATAGCGATGTTCGGTGGTTATGAGCCTAGCGCAAATGTCGTTGTAAAAGACATTGCGTGCAGCGGCGCTGCATCTGATGGCTACTGTGATTATTCTTACAAAAACAGATGCGAAGCCGGCTGCCCTGACTGTGATGAGTGCTTACAATACTGCACAAATGTCTGCGCAGAGCAAGGCAAGTTCGTCGATTATTGTACAAGCAACTATTTCTGCCAGTGCACCGATGAGAATCCGTGCATACGCTAATTTTAGAAGGGCCGCTACTGGGATTCGAACTATACTTTTTCTATAATCAATTTCTTACCCTCAATTTTTATAATTAATCTATCTTTAGGAGTAAGTGGAAAAGAACTGTCTTCAACCAATTTTTTGGGCAAATATATCACCCAGCCTCCCCTGTCTGGTCTATAATTTGCTTTGATCTCAGATTTCGACGCCATTGTATAATTAAACGCAGAAAACTATTTATATTTGTCTATACTTATGTTATAACATAAGTGATGACATGAATTCTGGTAAATACGACAAAATAAATGAGAGTGTAAGACCGTCAGAAGAATTGGCATATTGGACAGGTGTTATGCAGACGGATGGTTATCTGAAGAAAGAGAAAGATTCGAGATACAAAACAAATAGAATTCGCTATTATGCTAAAGTTGGTGTTAGAACATCTTTGCCTATGCTTGAAAAGTTCCGTCTTATTTCTCAGACGAAATTAGGCAGAACAAACACGTTCTGGAAAAGCAACACTGGGTATGTGGAGTTCAAGATAGGGATCAATAGACTTATGCCAATATTTTCTAAATTAGACATCAGCTTCTCAGACCCTCCGAGACCTCCGTTTTGGTGCCTTGAAAATCCGGCTTTCTTCGGGGCTTATTTGGCTGGTATCATAGACGGTGATGGTAACATAGACATACGAAGACCGAAATACTCACAATGTGCAATAAGAATCGCTTCTGCTGTAGAACAAATAGATCTGAAGGTCGCTATAGAAAGAATGATGAAGTGTAAAGTTCATATAAATAAGACTAGAAAACTAAATCGTCTCGGAGAACGACGTTTTTATGGAACTGCTTTCATTTTAGAGACTTATGCTTCTAGAAAGAATTATGAATTCATTCTAACGCATGTCTGTAAACATATTGCGATGGGGCACAAAAAAATCAAACTTGAGTCGTTTTTGAGAAATAAATATAAGGCCGTGCCTGGGATTTGATTCTGGACTATATGCCCAA
>CAZZNM010000150.1:0-1802 GCA_964655805.1 uncultured archaeon | reverse complement strand
GCTACGGCTCAGTGCCGTACTATCTTGCACTCGCAATAATAGGCGCGCAGAAAACTACAGAACTGCATCTCCTTGGACTAATCCCGTTTTTAATTGCTGCATCTGGGCACATTTTGTTGCAGATACGTGATATCAGAGATGATAAAAAGAGCAGAACAAAGACAACTTCAGCGATTATCGGCCAGAAAAGAATGATAACTCTATCAAAATTAATGATAGCATTTGCAGGCATTATTATTGCATACCTTGCTGCCACAGGATTCCTGAATTGGCTTGCATGGTTCTCGCTCGCCGTCGGCACGATTATATTTGCTGAGCACAGGAAAATGAAAGATGTGAGGAAGAGCTACAGAAAATTGCAGTTGCTTTACATCATTGGCGGATTGTTGTTCATTGCGTCGCTGGTTTAGATCCCAGCTCGGACATTACAAATTCATTCCAAATTTCAGGCGGTACTTGTCCATTAACTTTTAATAAAAATTCTGGCGACGCGCCTTTATACCAAGGACGATGCTTTGCCGCTGTTTCTTCTGGAATATTCTCTACAGGAAATCTTCTATAAAAAATTTCTTCTCCAGCTTGATCAACAGGAGGTTGTCTTAGTCTTCTCGGAAGCAAGAGAATATGCAATCTGAACCATGGCTCATCCATTACCTCATAGGGCGCTTGGTACACGCCAATGTTCACATCTTTATATCCATTAATAAAATGTAATCCGCGAAATGCACCAAGGAAAGAATGTGCAACATGTGATCTATAAGATCTATCTGACCTTAGTATGTTACTCATATCTTGACGCGGTATTACTATAATCCCGTCTGTGGTTCTTGGAGCAAACATCGCGCCAATATATACATTATCATCACAGTATATAACGCGCTGACCGTCCTCAAGCTCCTGTTCTACATATATGTCAAATGGATTCTTTCCATATCTATCGTAAAGTTCCTTGGCATTTCTAGTAAGATCTTTATGCGCAGGATCTAACTTAGTGGCCTTTCTTTGGCTATGAAAATGCTTTTGTGAAGCACCCGCGAGTGCACCAAAGTTTGTATAATCTTGAAAGGCTTCGGCCTTACCATTATATTTTTTAACAAGATCATATTCAGATTCTATCCAGGCATCGAGGTCGGAGTAATCAACCTCGGGTATTGCGGACTTATGAATGCCGAAAGGCGCATAAACGCTCACGTAGTGGTGCTGTCCTGACGGGTGAAGGTTATAAGACGTAACAGCCACGACTTCGCCGTCGCGGGTATGCCTATACAGCGGCTCTGGCATGTTATTGAACGGATCATCAAACGGGCAGTCTTCGTACTGCGTTATAGTCATTTCCGGATAGAAACTCAGGGGCCTCCCAGCCCTTTCAGGGGATATGATTGACTGGATGCCGAGAAGCCTGTCCTCCCGCATTTCAACCGTCACTGTCTGTTTCTGGCCGTTTACGTAAAGCTCTGCTGTTTCAAGTTCTGCCTTGAAAAAATCCGCTCGCGCCAGCGCATAAATTGAAGTCATACAGTCATGCACCCGAGACAGTTTTATATCTACTACATAGTATCAAATAATTTAAACCTGATAAGAAGTAACATTTTGGCATCAAGAATCTCCCTGACCGTTTTTAATACTTGTCTTTCAGGCCGTATAAATCTTTTGGTCTTTATTTTATAATGCACGCGAGGGTCGTGTAGTCAGCTCAGTTCGGTTCGAAGAACCGTGCTAGCCTGTATTGGTCAATCACGCAAGGTTGAGGGCCTTGTTCCTTAGTGGATTCGCCGGTTCAAATCCGGCCCCTCGCATTATGA
>CAZZNM010000149.1:0-1806 GCA_964655805.1 uncultured archaeon | reverse complement strand
ACGAAAACAAGCAGGTTAAAGCATGTTTTGGCCGGCTTGAGCGGCACTGTAATCATTGATTCGCCGCCTGGCTTTGGACAGGATGTCGTAGACATACTTAATGCAAGCACTAGTGCTATTGTCGTGACAACACCGGAGATAGCATCAATCACAAATGCAATAAAAATGGTGAAGCTTGGAAGAAGAAAGGTAGCCGGTATTATAGTAAATAGACACCAGGGCTTCCTGAAAAAAGAGCACATAGAAGAGGTTTGCGAAGCGCCTGTCATCGGTGTGGTCCCAGAAGACACTAATATGGCAAAAAGCGCTTTTGAAAAAAAGCCGCTTCTGCTTTACAAGCCATACTCCAGAGCTGGCAGGGAGTACATGAAAATCGCCTCGACAATAGCCGGAAAAGAATACAGACAGCCGAATTTTTTGAAAAGAATTCTGGTGAGGACATGAGAACAAAAATATCAATAATTATCACATTATTAATTACAATAATTCAGCCAATAATGGCCTTAGAAATAACAGATCTGCAAGCAACAGGCGAGATATGGCTGAATGAAGACAATCAGTTGGCTGTATCATTCAGGTGCGATATAGCTGCGAACGTGTCTGCAAAGATAGAAGGAAACGGCAGGCAGCAGCTAATACAATCATTCGATGAACAGCAGTACGCAGAATATAGCATATACAGCAAGAGTGTGCAGCTTGATACACTGGAAGGAAATGATAATCCCTATGTGCTTACGACCTTCTGCGAGAAAAACAGCACACAGGCGAACGGCAGCACCTTCATACGTGTTAACAAACTTGATGTTGCAGGTATCGAGATAATAATACCTTCATCAAATCCCAGCGGAATTGTATACCCGACAGATACAATAGCCATCAGGGCAGATGTGGTGAAGAACAACAACCGTCTGTTCTCTGGCGTCACGTTCACAACAGCAATACATGGCGTGGCAGCAGAAATCACAAACATTGCGCAGTCAGGGAAATGGGAAATATCTGCAAAGATCCCTGATGTTGTAGGCGATAAGATATTGACTGTAGAGGCAACCTATAACGGGCATAAGGCATCAGCCACAAGCAGCATGAGCATAAGGCCATTGCTGAGCGTTTCAATAGAGAGTCAGTTTCTGCCATACAAGCTTACTGACACGAGCGACATTGCCCTGCCAGTGGTTGTGAACTACAAATCAAAGCCGCTGACAGACAGCGATGTTATTGCTTTTGAAGCACAGCTGGACGGGCAAGTGCTTACGATAAAGGATATAAAATACAGCAGCAATAAATGGAATCTTAATATTAATATCCCGCGAATGCCGCCCAAGGAAAATGCATATAATCTTACAATATTTGCAACTTACAGCAGCGTAAAGGAGGAAGGCAAGCAGATTCAGATACAATTTCTTTTGCCATTCAAAGGCGCTCTGTTCGATGCAAACGGAAAAGCGGTGCAAGCAGAGATAAGGATAAAGAAGCCCGGTTTTGAGGAGAAGATAACCACTATAAACGGCCAGTATTCAGCAATGCTCCAGCCAGGACAGTACGACGTCGAGCTGCACTTCCCTGCATTCAGGGCACGGCTCAAGGATGCAATGCTGCAGAGCGGAGACAATCTCTATGCTGGTGAGAACGTGATAAAATATGATTACTTTGAAGAAAGCAGGAAGGTAATTGCATTGGATTTCCTCCTGCCATTTGCATCAGCGCGCATCGAGATGCTGTACAATGATTCAGATTTCAAGGATGAGAACAATATAGAAGCGCTGAAATGCAGCAACTGGAATTTTGCCAAACGGCTTTGCGACAGCG
>CAZZNM010000148.1:0-1832 GCA_964655805.1 uncultured archaeon | reverse complement strand
TTTCAGCAAGAAACGCGGGCAACAGGAGAATAAGACGCGAGGGCGGAAAAAAGAAAATGGGATTTGAAACATACTTCCTGCTCTATGTGGATGTAGCGGGCAGGCTGCCCCTGTTCGGATCCACTGCTGCAGCTCTGGTTTCCATGGCTTATACAGAGAATCAAATCCCTCCGAGATCAAGAGACCTCAAAGAACTGGTGGAAACAAATAAAGGCAGACCAGAGGAAGAAGCAGAGCTGAAATTCCTTGGCCACGCCGGTGACGAGCGTTACTGGAAACAGCCATGGTACTTGTCATGGTTGACAGCTCCATTCTCGCCGAGACGCAAGGCCGCGCGGGCTTCAAGAGAAATAGGCTTCGAAAAGGTTATGTCGTACTCGGATTATACACTGATGAGGGCCGAGCCAAGCACTCTAGATCTCGAAGAAACACCAGAAAGACAGTATCATCAGTTCCAGATATTCCCTGTATAGCTATTTTCTGATGTGCAGCATTACCTTTCCTACAATCGCACCTCTTTTTACAGTAAATAATTTACCATCAACCTGATTGTCGCCGCGCAAAAAGTATTTCTCGCCAGAAATGCCTGAAACACGCTTGAGCATCTGGCGGCCATTATATTCGACAACAACAACACCGCCAATCCGCGGCCTGCCGAATCTGCGAATAATGACAAAATCACCCTCGCGGAACGAAGGCTCCATGCTGCGGCCAGTGACGCGGAAACGGGATAGCATGAAGTAACTTGTAAAAGAAGTTTCTTATTTCTGCACAACAATCTCGCCGCCCAGTGGCGACGGCGCTGGAACTTTCATTGTATCCTTGCCTTTGGTTTTCCAGAATATGACTGATATTTTTTGTACAGATTCAAGAAGCTCATTCGCCGCAGCCATGTTTACTTCCTGCCGCGCTTTTGACGCAAGCTTCATCGTTTTCCATACAAGCTCGTGCAGCTCAGGATGCTGCTGCGCATGCTCTGGCTTGAAGTAATCGCCCCATAGAATGCGCACTTCCTTTTTGACTATTTCTGCGTGCTCCTCCTTTGTTGCCGTATATCTTGATATCTGACTGATAAATCTCTTTCTTTCCTCGATCGGTGCATCCATGCTGCTAATCTTCAGATCATCTATAAGATTGACCATCCGTATAACAGTGTGCGCTGCAAGCTGCGCATGATAAGGATCGTAGATACCACATGGTATGTCGCAGTGTGCTTCTGCCATTTTTGCAGGCTTTATTGCATTCAGTTTATCGAAGAATTTGTAGATAAGACTCATATTCTATTCCTCTGCTCTAACCTATTAAAAATTATCCCTTTACTGAGATATCCTTGTTAAGAAGCCGCTCAACAACTTGTTCATTGGCTATATGCTTGTCAAGAATCTCACCGATGTCACTTATCTGCACTTCCTTGTACCAGACGCCATCTGGGTGTACAATAACTGTCGGCCCACAGTGGTGCTGGTGCGTGCATCCGCCGCGTGACACGAGAACGTCTTGCATCGCGCGTTCAGCAACAGCGCGCTTGAACGCATGGAACAATTCTTCGCCGCCCTTGAAGCCGCAATGGCGCTCTTTCGCTGTAGTGCAGACTAGAATGTGCTTGCGGTAATTCATAATTAATAGAAAATTGCAATTCTTAAATAATGATACGTTCATTTACTCTCTCAAATACCCCCAGTTATGCAATCTGTCGCTGTCCTCGAGCCAGCGGTCGCCTATGTCTGTCCTGTAGTACATGTTGGGTATCATAATGTTATCGATGCGCGCATAAGCTTGCTTCTGCGCCTGCTTCATTGTAGGACCTGTACCTACAACAATGAGCACAACAC
>CAZZNM010000147.1:0-1882 GCA_964655805.1 uncultured archaeon | reverse complement strand
TATGGCGGAATATAACAAACGTCCAAGATACGATTCAAACGATGTAGTCGATGCGTTTGAGCGAATACTACGGGATCCTATGTTGAATCTGGAGCTTGGCCCATATCTAGTACAAACTATCATACCAGGAAAAGTAGAGCAAGGTGAATTTACGCGGAGGCAGGCTGAATACATTTTCCGCGTGGACAAAGAAACCCTCGATGCCATGAGCACTCCAGAAGAAAGGGCCGAAGCTGCTCGCGAAGCGGAGGCTTATGTGAAGAGCAACCGGGTATCTGATTTCAGTCGCCCGTAATTAACTGGCTCTGTTCTCCGTTAATGTTTCTTTCTGATTCTAATGCCAAATCTTTATTTACAGGCCAAATTAAATAATCATGATGAAAAAATTCCTGATTGCCCTGACAATAGCTGTATTACTTGCATTTCCGATATTTGCGCATGAAGATATAGGAGAAAGCTTTGACATTCACCTTGCGCCACTGCAGATGTTCCAGGGCGATACAGTAGCAATAGAAGCAGAAATATCCAAAGAAGAAGCCCTTCTGGAAGGGCTGGATGTCAGATTTGTCATAGACAAGCATGACATCGGCTTCACAGAAATAGTCCCTGCCAAGGAGCGGGATCCAGGGCGTTATTTCATTAAATACGCCTTCCAGAACTCTGGTCTGCATGAAATACATGTAGAATTTTTGCACGAGGGCCAGGAAGTAAGGAAGACAGTTGACATAAGCGTAACGGGTAAATCGCTTGAGATCGAGCAGGCCTTCCTTGTCGCTGGTGTGCTTGCTGTTCTGCTTTCTGTATTTTATGCGTTCCATTCAAAGAAATATAAAAAGGCCCTGATAATCGCGCTATTACTACTTGCGGTAACTTATATCTTATATTCACTGTACACGGTCTACACCAGCGGCGCTGCGCAGCGCGGCGTTGTCGTCTGTGCAGGAAATGAGTGCTACTGGAGCGCACATATACATGCAGAAGTCGCGATAAGCATATGCGGCGATGAGAGCTATCGCTTTGCTGTCGAGAAAGGTCCGCTGAATGAGCCGCACACGCATGAAGAGAAGAACCTAATTCATTTTCATGACCGGCTGCGCATCGATCCTGTAACAAAAGAAATTTTAGATCCAACTCCACTGACGTTGGGTGCATTCTTTGACAACATGGAAGTGCCTTTCAGCGAATCAGGAGTGCTGGACAGCGCTAACGGCGATTCTTGCAACGGCGAAAGCGGCAGTGTGAAGATGTTTGTCAACGGAAAGCCAAGCGCAGATTTCCGTGACTACATATGGAAAGACGGCGACAAGATAAAAATCATATTTGATGAGCGCCCTGCGGAGCAGGTAGCCAAGGAAGAGCAGCGCGCTACAGCAGAGCTTACGCCGCAATTGACGCTGCCGATAATCATCGGCTTTGCATTGATCGACTCGATAAATCCTTGTGTTATCGGTGTTTTGCTGCTGCTTATCACAGTCTTGCTCAAAGCAAAACAAAAAAGGTCTGTGCTCATTAATGGCGGCGTGTACACAATCGGCGTTTACGTGACATACTTGATCGGCGGCGTCACGCTGCTCGCTGTTTTTAACGCAGTTCGCGACATTCAGGCAGTCAGCCAGATGTTCTACATAGTCATCGGTATTTTCGTTCTGTCTGCTGCGTTCCTTGAGATAAAGGACTATTTCTGGTATGGTAGATGGTTCAGCTTGGCTATACCAAAAAGATTCGTGCGCCATGTTGAGAGCAATGTAAAGGGCACGCACTCAAGCCTTGTCAGCGCGTTCCTGTTCGGCTCATTGGTCACCCTAATCGAGCTGCCGTGCACCGGGGCGCCTTATCTAGCTATAATCACGCTCATGAGCCAGAGCGGCGTGCAGTTCTACAG
>CAZZNM010000146.1:0-1952 GCA_964655805.1 uncultured archaeon | reverse complement strand
ATAATTCCTGTATCAAAGTAGATTTTCATAAATCTTTATTGTGAGTTTTGTTTTAAATTCTATATTTATCCCATTTTGCTCGCATGTCGGGTTACTTAATTAGATTTCAAAACCTTCTTAAAACTCTCTATTAAACATTTCTAATTATGCCAATTATGAAATTAAATTTCCAAGGCGACCCGAATGTCGGGCTCTACGGCTTCGCGACAGAACGCTATGGCGTCTGCGGCGTGAAAAACAAGCACCTGAGTGCGCTCGGCGTGAAATTCCATACAATACCACTCTACGGCACTCATTTGTCCGGCCTTTTTGCAGCTGGCAACTCGCGCGGGATCGTCGCGTCAAAGCATCTCGGCAAAAGTGAGATTGTCCACATGAAAAGCATTGCAAAAGTGCTTCTGCTTGACACGTCTTATACAGCCATAGGCAACTTAATCCTGCTCAATGACAATGGCATAATCATATCGCCGCTGCTGCGCAGGCACAAGAAAGAAATTGAAGAATTTTTCTCGCTACGTTGTGAAGTGAGCACAATTGCGGGCATAGCTGTTACCGGCAGCGTTGCTGTCGCAACAAACAGCGGATGTTTGGTCCATCCAAAGATCAAGACGAATGAAAAAAAGGTTATCGAAGATGTCCTGAATGTGCAGACGACCATCGGCACAGTAAGCTTCGGCTCGCCCTTCGTCAAGAGTGGTCTTATCGTCAACAAGAATGGCACTATAGTCTCTGACAAAAGCAGCGGTTTCGAGCTGGGAAATATTAATGAGGCATTCGGCTTTTAAATTATGTCCTTTATTTCTGTCAAGTTGGTTATTGTGTAATCGGCGAGCGCTAATTCTCTGTGATTCGCTGATATATGTTCTGTATGATAATGCGTCATTGCCATTTTGAAATCACAATATACAGTAATTATGCCCAGTCTCTTGGCTGGTTCTATATCCTGAACTGGATTGTCGCCTATGGAATATGAAGATGCAACATCACCATCGTGTATCCTTAAGCCATATCTGAAATGCTCTCCTTCGGATTTCAGCACATGCACATCGTCACTTGCTATTATGGTGTCGAATAAATTCAAAACCTCGAGATAACTGGCGCGCAACAAAATAACAGGTCTCACTGCATTTGTTACCAGAACATTTTTGTAGCCCTGATTTCTGGCATATTCTACCATTTCTCTTGCCTGCGGAAGTAGAACAAGTTCTCTTAGATGCTTCTTTTGATAAAGCTCCCAATCTACACCCAAAGCTTTGCCATGAAGAACATAATCATGCCACTGCCATGTGTTTTCCAATCCTCTTAGATGATCCTTGAACCTTCTTTCAGCTTCTTCAAAAGATATTCTGTCCCTTTTTGCAACTTCCTCTTCCATGCTTCTGCAGACAGCTTCATCCATCTTTGCTTCATCAGCCAGTGTCCCTGTCCAGTCCCAGAATATCAATTTTTGCGGCATATTCTGACATTTTATTGACAATATTTAAGCTTTATTCTGGATAACGTAGATAGAATGGTCGTGAGGGTAGTATGGCAAAAGTAGACAGGGAAACTTTTGAGAAAGAGCTGCAGCGAAAATATCTCCAATTGCAGTTATACAAGCACCAGCTCAACACTTTGATCGAGCAGAAAAACAGCATAGAATCCAGAGTAGAAGAGCTCAAGATGACGATACATGCGCTGGAAGGGCTGGAAAAGATTAAAAAGGGTGACGAGATGTGGTCCTCTGTTGGCAGCAGTGCCTTTGTCATGAGCGACATAAAGGATACTGAAAATGTTCTGATAAACATCGGCGCAGGCGTTGTGATAAAAAACACAAGAAAGCGCTCTGCAGAGATATTGCAGTCACGGCTGAATGAGATGGAAGAGGTTAACATGAGTCTTATGGCTGAGATAATAAAGTACAGCGAAGAAGTCAGCAAATTGGAGCCGGAAGTCCAGCGCTTGGCGCAGCA
>CAZZNM010000145.1:0-2028 GCA_964655805.1 uncultured archaeon | reverse complement strand
GCACTATACATCGGCGACCATCCAGAGCGCGATATCAAAGGCGCGAAGCAATTAGGCATGCGCACAGCTTTAGCTGAATATGGCATGCAGCATTCGTTCAGGAAGCAGCTGAAAGGCAACAAGCCGGATTATGTGCTGAAAAAAGTCAGCGATTTGCTGGGGATAGTCTGAGTTTAAATATTATTCTGTAATATCCTATGCATGTCCAGAAAAAGAAGACGTCCAAGAAGACGTAAGAAAGAAAGGCACCAAAGGTTATCTGTAAAAAGCATTCCTAGAACCAAATCACATATTCTAGATCCCAAAGCAAACAGTGAAGGTAGAAAATTGTTTCCTTATGCAGCAGGAACAGTTCTGGTTGATCTTTTTACAAGAATGTATGATCTTCATCAGAGCGAAGCTCTTAGATCTTATGGACATGATTTAGTGGCTTCAACTGGCTACTACGTAGTAAGTCGAGGGTTTTTCTCTTATGTTTTACCTAATAATAGATTCTTCAGATCATCTAAGAATATCTTGGTTGGCTTTGCTTTGAGCTCATCGTACGAAATGTTGCAGTATACAGATTCCAGACTTGGGACATACGATCCTAATGATTTTATTGCATTTGGTATTGGATCAGTTATAGCATATGGAGTTCATAAACATTTTGAAAAAAGATTGAAGAATTCTACTTCCCCATCGCCCACTGCTTAAGCTTTTCATAGCTTGTTGAGCCGCAAGCCAAAAAGTTTAAATACATCACAGTCATAGAGCTAGTATATGACAAAGGAGCAAAGGGAACTCAAGAAGCTTTTAAAAGAATTAAATAAAAGGCATGTATTTGAAAAGATGAAAAAGTCTAAAGCTTAACAAATTCTTTGGGATGTGAAATCCTTAAACCAAACTTTTCTTCTATAGATTTGTGGTGAATTAATCGTCTATCAAGTGTAACCAAATTCACTACTTTATGCTCGATTGCCGCAGCTACAATACTTGCATCAATAGGCTCTAGTCTATGGTCAAGGCTGTTTAACTCTTCTACTATAGATACCTTCTTTGGGGAATAGAATGCAACTTTCTTGTATTTTCTCAAGTGTGCAATAAACCTGACTACGCCAAGCCTATCTTCGTCATCCTCAAGATCAATTAATTTTACAAATATTTCGCTCAATACAGGGAACGATAAGACACATCTGTACTTGTATCCAACCAGTTGCAAATATTTCATACAATATCTGCCATCTTCAGTTTTTTCTGGCTCTATTAGAATAGACGTGTCTATGTGTTGAAGAGGCAGAGACAAAAATTTCTTTATTTTCATGAAATTTAATGCTGGAAATAGCTTAAATTACTTCCCCATCGCCCACTGCTTGAGCTTCTCGTAGCTTGCTGAGCCACAGATCCATTTGCCGGTCTTTGTGTTGAAGAAGAAAGGCACGCCGCCGCACTTGCCCGCGTCGTACTTCTCCATCAGCTTTGCATTGGCTTCATTGTGCCAGACCTCGACGCGCTTTATCTTTATTTTTTCCTCTTTCTCAAGCTTTTCGATGAGTGGCCTCATCTCGTTGCAGTGGACACATTCTGTGCCGTAGAATTCAAGAAGCTCGTCTGGCATAAGATCGACTTATAACCTATTGTATCTGTGACATCTATATAAAATTTTATGGCTTAATTGGTAGAAATGACACCATGCATAAGCAAATCAGAGAAACTGGCTGTAAATGTATTCACCCCTCTCCTGTACGTATATACGAAGTTTTTCGATAGGGATGAACAAGAAAGCTTCAGGGATATGGCTGCCAATAAAATTGAAATATACGAACGTCTTTTGGAACATTTAAGCAGCGGATATGACGAAAGTGCAGTTGGCCTTTACATGGATTTCCCGTGCGGGAGAATTCAGGTGCTGCTTGCCAGAACGAGAGGGTTTTTGACCGGTGAACAGTACAAGGATCTTGCTAAAAAATATCCAATCCAGTTTCGTTAGTTACCCGACCGGATGGTCAACGTTCTTTTCCTTGATCCATTTCTTTATGCATTTTTCAC
>CAZZNM010000144.1:0-2041 GCA_964655805.1 uncultured archaeon | reverse complement strand
TGGGACACCCGAGCACGATATTCCCCTCGCTTCCGTCTGGAATGGATCGCATACTCAAGGCCCATTTCGATTCATTTCGCGCAAAAGCGCGGCTTCCGCCAGAGCTGCGCGAGCTTGCTGGCGCAAAGCTCTTCAGTGATATGGACTTGCTCACCGTATGGAGAAACAATTTCAGGGGCATAAGCTACCATGACAAGAAACAAAAGACTACAATTACAAAGTAAAGTTAATGGTTTTATAAGGAAAAACTTCAAAATTAGGTTTATTCCGCTTAAAGAAGAAGAAATAGAATCTTTTGAGCATTTTGCTATTGGCATTGAAAGTCCAGAATATAACGATTAATAAAGTTAGATTTGTTAAACACTTTTCATATTTATTAAACAGAAAAGGATTATTTAAACAAAGCATGTTCATTGTATACGCTTTATAGGTGCTTCAGGAATGACGACTATGAAAGCAAAATTAAACAACGACATAGATATGCCAATGCTCGGCCTTGGCACGTGGCAGATATCCAACAGGGACGTGGAAAATGCGGTTCTGTGGGCGCTTGAAGCAGGCTACAGGCATGTCGATACAGCTGCATACTACAACAACGAGGAGGGTGTTGGAAAAGCCGTTCGGAGAAGCGGCATAGCCCGCGATGAGATATTCGTAACCACGAAGTTAAGGAACGAAGATCACAGGAATCCGGAAAAGGCCTTTGAGGCAAGCGTAAATAAGCTGGGCATGGATTACGTAGATCTCTATCTGATTCATTGGCCTGTTCAGGGTATGAGAAATAATACATGGAAGGTATTTGAGAAGCTTTACAGAGACGGCAGGTGTAAAGCAATCGGTGTCAGCAACTTTACCATAAAGCATCTGAAAGAGTTGTTGAAAGTTGCAAAGATTGTGCCTGCTGTGAATCAGGTTGAGTTCACGCCGTATTTGTATCAAAAGGAATTATTGGAATTCTGCAAGAAGCACAGCATACAGCTGGAGGCGTACAGTCCGCTGACGCGTGGAAAGAAATTGAATGATGCAAAACTTTCTGATATAGCAAAGAAATATAGAAAAACATCTGCCCAAATCCTGTTGCGTTGGGCATTGCAGCATGATATTGTTGTTATACCAAAGTCGAAGACGAAGAAGCGCATTGAGGGGAATTTTGATGTTTTTGACTTCACCATAAAGCCGGATGACATGAAAAAATTAGACAACCTAAACCAGGATTTGCGCTTGTGCTGGGACCCGACGAATACGCCATAGCCATTTAAAATCCCGATGCTTATTTCTTGTAATGAAGTTTCCTTATGCTACAGTGCGGGCGCCTCAGGCACAGCTGATGAAGGACGTTATATTCGCTGTCGAGAACAAAGGGCATTTAATTGCCGACGCGCCAACGGGATTGGGTAAAACAATAGGCGTTGTCTTTCCGGCGCTTGAGCATGCTGTGGAGCGGAAGAAAAGCGTCGTCTTCCTGACGTCACGGCTGAGCCAACACAAGATGGTCATAGAAACGCTCAAGATGATGAAGGATGCTGGCAACACGTTCACCGCTGTCGACATCGTAGGCAAGAAGCACCTGTGCTCGCACGATGTTGCTGATATGGACTCGTCGATGTTCTCAAGCTTTTGCAGCGCAATGGTCAAAGACAAGCGGTGCAATTACTACAAGAACTCCAAGAATCCAGAGATGACCGGGGACCGCACAAGGCTCCTGCTGAACGTTTCGTTGTCGGGCCCATTGGGCACACAGGAGGCCATGCAACTGATGTCAGGCAGATATTGCACTTACGAAATGCTGATGGATGCGGCCAAGGGTGCGGACATGGTCGTGGGTGATTATTTCCACGTCTTTGGCAGCGATGGCTTGATGAAGCGCACGGGCAAGCAGCTTAGCGACACCATAATCATAGTCGACGAGGCGCACAACCTATCAGCGCGCCTGCGTAGCAGCCTTTCCTCGCGGCTCTCGACACGCACGTGCGAGCTGGCCGCACGCGAGGCCGGCGAAGCAGGCGAGGCAGAGGCAAGAGACTACATCATCGATATCGGA
>CAZZNM010000143.1:0-2047 GCA_964655805.1 uncultured archaeon | reverse complement strand
GAGGTAGCTCTGGGGGCAGTGGCTGCGCAGGTATATGCAATCTGCAGTGCAAAGACAATGGCGCTATAAGCTTTGATGCCATTCCAAAGCCTGATTCAGTGAATGCGACTGACCCTGACGGCAATGTGTTTTCTGTGTCTGGTGCTTGGTCAGGCGTGAGCTTTGAATCTGAGGACGCGATGTTCAACAAAGCCGGAAGATATGTTATAAATGGCTACCCAGTCAACTGCCCGGGCCTTGTATTCAGCTGCAAGCTGGCAAAAATAACTATCACAAGCGCTGAAAGGTCCGGTGGAAAAATAAAATTCAAATACAAAATAGAAAGTCTAGGCACAACAGATAATATAAAATACGAATTTGAATCAGGCAGCAGGATATTATTTTATGAGAAAAATGCAAGAAGCTCAGATCTAAAGGATTTGGTGATAACAAAGGTTAATGATGAATATGTTGTAGAATTAGGTGATATAAACATAACAAAAGTCCAGATAAAGGATGAAAGATGTTTAAGTAAATATATAGTTGCAGCCTCTTCTGATTTTTCCAGCGCAAAGCCGGAAAGAACCTTCCTTTGTGCTGACCTGTTATCGATGTTAGACCGCGTAAAGTGCAGATTAAGTTTATCGTACTCGGAAAGGGAAAATGAACTAAAAGTTGTCTATCTCCCGGAGGAGTGCAAACCACTTGGAGATGATGCAAAAGCAAAGTGCATAACCCTCTACGATTCTCTGCAGAAGTGCTGGAAGTTTGCCGGCGATGCACGAATAGGTTGTGTGAAAAGCGAGGTTAAACTAGGTGATATAACAGAAGAAAGGAATAAATGCAGTAATGATTCTTCTTGCTTGTCAGCACTAAAAGAAAAAGTTTACTCGCTGATAAAGTTCAGGTTCTACGACCTTGAAGAGCGTGTAGAGGAGTTGCTTGAAGATGGCGCAGACATAAACGTGGTTTCTGATTTTGTCACGAGTATCGAGCTAAAGAAGCAGGAATTCAACAATGCAAAAACGTATGATGAAAGAAGGTCGATAATATTGCAGGTGAGAGCATTATGGAAGGAGTTTCTGGAAGCAGTAAAATAATAGCATTGATGCTTATTTTAGTTATCCTGATTAGCGGATGTGCTGCACCGATAGAAGAGAGCATGACAACTACAACAACAGTAAGTACTGCGACAACATTACCAGAAGAGAGTGATGGCCTTGATGAGGCGCTGAAGGAGCTTGAGAAGGCCGAAGGCTGAAGCTATATATACAGCTTTAAGGCAAATAGAAAATATGGCAACGCTGTCATTTGCCCTGTTCGTGCTTACGCTGCTTGTTGCTGTTAGCAATATACTGCTTGCGATAATTGTCTATTACACGCTATATCTGGAAAAGAAGCTCACAAAAGGCACGCACGTGCTCAAGGAACTAAGCATGTATTATGCAATAGGTATGGTTTTTGCAGTAGTCGCCTCTGTGTATCTGTTCCTAAGTTTTGCATGATGCCGGAGAAGGGTTACGCCGCGGGGTTCCAAGGACATATCTTTATTGATATCCTTTGCCCCTTCTGAAAGCTTTCACAATCCACACAATGTCTTCCTCGAGAAAATACTCGAATCTGAAATCCCCGATACGCATCCTATACAAATCATGCAGCTTGCCGCTTAGTTTCTTGATGTCTGCGCCTGACCGTGGCTTGAAAGGGTCTGACTTTAAAGCGTCCAGCGCTTCAACGCATCTATTCCTTTCACTATCTGAAAGGAAATCAAGGAATTTTGCCACTTTTGGGTGAAGCCTAACTTCGTATGCCATACTTTTTCTTATACTTTTCCAGAGAAATAAACTTATCCTTGTCTTTTTCGAGGGCCATATGTGACATTTCTATGTAGCTTTCCATGAATACAGCAAGTGTCTCCTTGATGTCCTCTATGTCCCTGTGCAGCCTGCTTACTTCTTCCTCCAGTTTCGTTGGCATATTTGTATTCTGGCCTCAAAGTAAATAAAGCTATTGGTTCCTCATGCCGGAGAAGAGAACACGACCTATGGGTTCACTACGTTCTGTGATT
>CAZZNM010000142.1:0-2047 GCA_964655805.1 uncultured archaeon | reverse complement strand
CTGCTGGCTGGACCAGTCGTCGTTTGAGTGTGCCCTTACGTATTGCGCCCAGAATTTGACGAATTCAAGACGGCTCTTAAAATTTTTCTCATTCTCGAATATATCTTCTGGCTTCATTCAGAACACCCAGTCCTGCACATTTCTTTATCAATAATTCTTTGTCTAACATATCCCCCAACAGCTCATAAAGGTATACGGCATCTTCTATATCGTTTTCTGATCCTAAATAAAATTTGAATGCTATCTGATTTTCTATTCTCGAAGTGTTTATCTCAAAATCATTGACTATAATCTTTGTGCTTTCCTGCCATATTTCTTTATCGCTTTTGACCTTTATCTCCATATTAGGTATCGCCATTCTGCGCTTTGCTATACGTATGCTGTCCCCATCTTTCAGCATCCTGTAAGCCAGATTGCTATCCGATGTATTGATTATCCAAAGCCCTGAAGACTCAATTCTGTCTATAAATGTGTCAAATTTGCTTTTTTCGATATCTTCTATGAAGAAATCTATATCTTCAGTCGTACGCGATCTTCCAAAAAGAATTGATATATACCCACTTATTATCATATACCTTATCTGAAGTGAATTGAGCATCTTCACGAAATCGATGACAAATTTATCTAATTCGGAGAGATTTCTCG
Organism: uncultured archaeon; assembly: GCA_964655805.1. Taxonomy (GTDB): domain Archaea; phylum Aenigmatarchaeota; class Aenigmatarchaeia; order GW2011-AR5; family GW2011-AR5; genus CAZZNM01. The sequence continues at coordinate 1,402 of CAZZNM010000142.1, read as the reverse complement.
AGAACCTTATAGTTCCTTCTGAAAATTCAATTTCCATTAATAAAAAGTGTCAGAAAACCTTAAGAGTATCTATTCCAGGTACGGGTTATAAACCCTGATTACCCTGACGTCTTCATCAAGTATAGCTATGATTCGCGCATCGCCGGAAAAGAACTCGATTTCGTAATGCTCGCCTTCCAAAGCGCCATAGATTGCAAATTAAGCTGTAATTTCAGAAAGTGTTTTTGATACCTTTCCAAGAGGCTTCTTGCTTAAACGTTTGTCCATCGTAAGAAATAGATCGTATACCTCACCCTGTTCTAGGTCCAAATACTCTTTTTTGCATTTCTCACATTTTAGTTTTATTATATGAAATGTCAACGAGCCGTCAAAAAGACTCTTATTTTCTATTATTTTCTGCATCTTTATACCACAATCAGGGCACGTAGCCTTATCTACCCTAAATGCCTTCTCCAAGAATTTTGTTTTAACATCCCGATATCTCATTATGCTTCATTCTCTCTTTCTTTTATAAAGCTTTTTCTGCCATTCCGAAGATGGGTATGTAGTTATTATATTTGCTGTCTTTCTTGCGTACTCAAAGACTATAGTCAAGTAACGATGATCAAATCCAATGGCCAAGTATCTTTTCTTTTTTGTTTTTATAACCAGTGGATTTTTCAGCAGAATATTTTTTATTTCTTCGGCAGTTACATTATGCTTCTCTAATATTTTCTCCTTAGCCCTGTCTTCTATTATTACATTTTCAATTATCATTATTTTCATTCCACACTCGGATTATAAACCCTGATTACCCTGACGTCTTCATCAAGTATAGCTATGATTCGGGCTTTGCCGGAAAAGAGCTCGATTTCGTAATGCCTGCCATCTAAATTGCTATACAGACCCGGGTTCCTTTCCTTTGCGAGGGCGAGCTCGATATAATCCAGCTCCCTGAAAATGACAGAGTAGTCAGGGTGGTATTCTATGAATGATGCAATCTGTTCATTTCTTATGATATTGTCCAAGATTACAGTGTTCTCACTGTAATAATTATCAACAGCAAAGCCAGTAGAGCTGATTGGCTGACTTGGCTTGCCGTAATTAAAATAAATGAGAGACGTCAGAAGTACTACAAACATGAATAGCGCTGCCTTGTACTTTCTCTGCCTCTTGTGCTCTAGTTTGAATCTGCGCATTTAATCACTATTTGTTCTTAATATTCTTTATTTCCAGTTCTATGAAGTCCTGCGCGCTCTTGAGGGTGAATATAGCATCATATTCTTTTGTGCCTGACGAATTGACATACACTCGTATGCCTGCGCTTAATAGGTTGCTGCCCTGGCTTGTAAGTTCTGTGAAGCCGTCGCCTACTGCGTTATTGAGTTTGTCGTCCATGTATATGTAAGTTATCGGAGTTATG
>CAZZNM010000141.1:0-2107 GCA_964655805.1 uncultured archaeon | reverse complement strand
CCGACACTGGCTTTTCCCCGGACTCGATAACTGTAAAGCCCGGCACTGCCATCGTGTGGGTCAACGAGGGCGGCCGCGAGCACTGGCCGGCTTCGAACTTCCACCCGACACATGACGTTTATCCGGAAGGCGGCGGGTGCATCGGCTCTGCGCTCGATGCGTGCCGCGGATTGAAAAAAGGGGAAAGCTACAGCTTTACTTTCAACAAGCTCGGTGCATGGGGCATCCATGACCATCTGTATCCAGGACTTACTATGGTTGTCAAAGTTGTCGAAAATATTGAAGTTGAAAATGAATTATCTGCCGTGCTGGTCGAGTCATTCAGGAAATTGAATTATGCAGAACAAATGAAAGTAATAAAAAACATGAGTAAATCAAATCCGGAAGAGACGTGGGACTATCTGAAAAAGGCATTTCTTGTTGATGGCCAAGTCGTTGGCAACGCCCATGAGTTCGCTCATATCATAGGTAATGAGATTTATCGTCAGAGAGGGCTTAATGGCATAACCATGTGCGATGATAAGTTTGCATTCGGCTGCTATCATGGCGTCACTGAGCAGATGCTTCTTGACACAGGCCGCGACTCAGTAAGGATGATACAAGATGAATGCACAGCGGTTTTTCCACCTCAACACTCAATGAATTACACAGGATGCATCCATGGTATGGGGCACGGGTTATTCGCTTGGGAAAACTTGGACGCAAATAAGGCCGTAGAAGACTGTGACATGCTTGATAGTATGTATCGGCCTTACTGCTATGAGGGCGTGTTCATGGAGCATGTGTCAAGCGTACTAAAGAACCAAATTGATGAGAACAATCCATGGCTATTTTGTAGCGCCTTTAATGAATCTTATCATAGATTCTGCGCAAAATACCAGGTGCATATTTTCGAAAGATTTAACTGGAATCTTTCACAAATTGCTGAGGCCTGTAGCATCGCGCCTTCAGTTGCGATGAAGGAACCATGCTTCTCAAGCATCGGCTTCTCAGCTGCGCAGGGATCGCGCGGTAATATCGAGAAAATTAAACAGACATGCTCTGCTATCTTTGATGAAGATGGGTATAATACGTGCATCACATATGCTGCTGTCGAGACTGTATTCCAGGAATATGCAGGCTGGAAGGAAATATCCCTGGCGTTATGTGATAATCTTGCAAATCCTGATAAAAACAAGTGTCTTGATGCAGTAAATGACACTATTAATAGATACAAGAAATGATTTTGCTATGCGGAAAAATAAAAATAAGTACAAGATATTTTTCATAGGATTTGTTCTTGCTGCTTTTGTCATGGCAATAGCCCTTTACTCAAATGCACCGCAATCAACGCAAATAACTCAAATGTCTGTCGAAGCTATGACAGCAAAAACAAAGGAGGCGTGTAGTGATGCGAATCGCCAGCAAAGCTCAAGCAAGGAAACCTGCTATGCTAGTGCATTCAATGGCGTAGCGTTGCAAAATGGCCATGAATATGCTTTCAATGTGCTTTTCGCATTGCAGAAAATAGATATAGATGCCCGCGGGTGTCATCTTATGGCGCATGGTATTGGAAAGAGCGCATATAAAAACAATCCAGAGAAATGGCAGGAATTAATAAATACGTTACCGCCTGTTTGCAGCTATGGCGCCATCCATGGCGTTATAGAAAATTATGTGGCTAGCTTACGCGGCGAGAAATCTACAACAGAAATATTGCCGACGATATGCGGCCCTAAGCCGCGCGCTGACTGCAATCACATCGTCGGGCATCTGGCACTCGTTGAGACGCAGGCGAAAATTGATCCGGCGCTGGATATATGCGCTAATTTTGCCAATGATTATCAAAGGGAATTCTGCCTGACAGGCGTGTTCATGGAATACCAGACAGCACTAAATCTGATTGAACATGGCTATGCCCCGGAATCATGGCTGAACTGGCCGGCGCGCGTGGACGAGCTTGAGGCAATGTGCCGCGCTTATGACGGGGAAAATGCAACGGCCTGCTGGAAAGAAATAGTTCATGCTGCGCTTACAAAATTCCGTAACAACCCAGAGAAGATATTTGATTTTTGCAACTCGGCGCAAATAGAGGAAGGCGCGAAGCAGTGTAAGAGGCACGGCCTTG
>CAZZNM010000140.1:0-2128 GCA_964655805.1 uncultured archaeon | reverse complement strand
AGACAAGTCCTGGGCATATTTTCTTATGCGCCTTCTGTAGTCATTCATCAGCTCATCGCTTTTCTGCTTCAAAAATATACCTAGATCGCCCCCCGAGACCGTGATGCTGTTTATTCCCCACAACAATTCACGAAACTCCTTCGACGGCGTTCTCTTTGCCTGGTTTTTTATGGCAGTGGCTAGTGGCATTCCAAAGACCTCGACGTCGCGGACAATATTCTTTGCCTCGTTCGATACTTCAGTGTACTCCTTGAACTGCGATATTGTCTTGAACAGCACAATACCAGAAACCTTAGAGTTAGCTATTGATGCAAGATATGAAACCGAAAACGGCAGAACCTTCTTTATTTTGTTCTCCCTGACACGGGAGAGCGTTGCAGGGTATGAATAGAATACAAAAAAAAGTATGCCCGAGAATGTTGCTGACAAGGTTAATGCAGAGAATGCCGCAACTACAGGGGATGTAAAGAAACCGAAGCCAAAAGAGAGTATACTCGCAGATAGAACGAACACAAGCGATGAGGTGAATAAAGCCTTAGATATCCATTCCTCAAGCGTATAGTTCATGTTTGCGCGATGCATATCATCCTTTATATCAATGAAATAGCCCTTCATAATCTTGCTGATACTGCCATAGAATTTTAGCGATATCTCTGTATAGTTTAACATAATTATCCTGCCTCTAGTCTCATCAGTAAGGCATCTGGCGATGTATAAAATAGATTGATTACATACCCTACCTTTCTGTAGTCATTTATGCCCTTTTCAGCCATCCATTTCAGAACCTTGTACCGCTTCTTGAGCTCCTCTTTTATCGCAGATTCGCTGAGCCCTGTCGCATCAGATATCTTTTTCAGAACGTAGCTTCTGTTAACAACAGAATACGTATCTGTACGCGGATCCCATCTGAAAATCTCGTTTGTTATTGGCATAGATTTTTCATCCATGCCTATGACTTCTGACATGGACTGGACTTTTCTCATATACTTCCTTTTGATCCTGATCCTTTTTAGGAAGATTATAACATCAAGATTCTGCAAAAGCGCCGGCGGTAGGCTTATCGGCGGTGTCACGAGCCGGTCGATAAGCTTCTGCGCTGTGTCTGCATGTATTGTAGCCATACCAGGATGACCAACAGCCATCTGCTGGAAAAGTACATATGCTTCACGGCCGCGTACTTCCCCGACTATGATATAATCAGGTCTCTGTCTGAGCGATTCACGAAGCAGCTCGAACATGTCGACTTCCCCTGCTTCGGTTGCAATGGAAGTCCTTGCAACTTCAGGCACCCAGTGGGCATGCGGCAACCTGAGTTCCGCAGTGTCCTCAATGCTCACAATCTTCATCTGCGGCCTTATGAAAAGGGATAGCGAATTGAGCATGGAAGTTTTTCCTGTCGCTGTTCCGCCAGAAATAAGAATACTGGCACCATTCTCTATCAGAAACCATAAATATCCAAGTATTTTGACATCAGCTGTGCCAAAATTCAGCAGGTGAGATGGTGTTATGGGATCTTCTGTAAACATCCTTATTGTAAAATTGCTTCCGCGCATTGCTATATCGCTTGAGAGCGTTGCCTGCACCCTGCTGCCGTCTGGCAATGTACCATCTAGCAAAGGCCTCGAGACAGATATAGAGCGGCCGCACCTTTCAGCAATCTTATTTACAAAAGAATCCAGTTCATCTTTACTTTTGAAAATTACATTCGTTTTCAATGAGCCCAGCCGTATGTCCCTGTGGTATACGAAAAGATTTATTCCAGTACCGTCACATGATATATCTTCTATGTTTTTGTCATTGAGAAACGGTTCTATTCGCTCAAGGCCGACGAAATCACGCATTAAGTAATATTTTAGGACATCCCTTGCATCTGGCGAGAACCTTTTCTTGAAATAATCCAGCGCTTTGTCAAAGAATTTTTCTATATAATCATGCGCTTCTTTCTTCCTCACCTGCGAAAAGTTTATGTCTATCTTTTCCTGTATGTACCCTTTTACCTCCTCAAGCAGCGAGAGCAGCTTCTGGTCAAGCTGCGGCTCGACAACATTGTACAGCACTTCATTAGATTTTGCATCGTAGAATATATGCGCGAATGCAAATACCTTGCCGCCACGCTCAACAAGAGGGT
>CAZZNM010000139.1:0-2130 GCA_964655805.1 uncultured archaeon | reverse complement strand
AAATGGGAAAAGATAAGACAGTACTACGGAACCAAGTTCGTCTACTCCGTCGAAGAAGAGCCGCTTGGCACAGCAGGCGCTGTAAGAAACGCATTAGAACACATTGCTGGTCAAGAGTTCATAGTGCTCAACTCTGATGATATCACAGATATAGATATTGGCAAGTTCGTCAAAATGGGCAGCAATACGACAGCAGTAGCGCATTTCCACAGCAACTTCGGTATCGTTGATGTTGAAGGCGACAAGATCGTGCAGTTCCGTGAGAAGCCGATGATGCCTTACTGGGCGAACGTGGGGCTGCACCTGCTTAATAAAGATGTAAAATTTCCTGCTAAGGGCAGCCTCGAGCAGGATGTTTTGCCGCTTCTTGCAAAACAGGGTAAGCTGAACGCCTACAAGCATACAGGTTTCTGGCATACTGTGAATACTGCAAAGGACCTAGAGGAAGTTGAGGCGTTTCTGAAGAAAAGTAAAAATATTACCTAATCCCCAGATTCTGAGGCAAGTTCCCGCACTGCCCTGTACAATTCAAAGCTTCCGTTTCCTTTTATGCCAACGTCATGACCTGCCCTGCTTAATTCCTCTACCTTGGCTGATAGCCAAGCTTCCATTTCCCTGTAATTTATAAATCCGGAATCTTCAACATGGGGGTCCACGACACGTCCGATATAACTTGGAATTTCAGTGCCCTCTTTCCCTATTGCTATCCCGTAGATTTCTCTGCCATCCAAGATGGTCTTGTAGACGAATGCGTTGAATGCAGGGCCATCTCCAAGAACTCCTCTGAAATTTATTTTTATAGGCTCTGTAGGAGTCCTTCCAATATATCGATCTGATAAAGCCAAATTCAAGTCGCTCATGAAGTGTCCTATACAGGAAACGCTTTTAAGCTCATTTCATTTCGTCCTCCAAAACAGCAGAAAACTCTCTCTTCAGCCTATCCAGCGCCTGCTCGCTGCGGGCCTCTATGCTCATTCTTATCAGCGGCCCTGTGTTCGATGCGCGAATAAGCACCCAACCGTCGTCAAGGTCGACACGCACCCCGTCCATTGTGCTGACATTTGTGTATTGTTTTGATAGCTTGGTTTTTAGATTTTCAATGACCTCGAATTTCCGCTTATCGCTGCAATCAAAATTTATTCTGGCAAAATGGTATGTCGGTATTTCATGAATGATATCTTCTAAATTATCCATGCCTGATATAATCGAAGCTGTATACAAGCTTACTGCAAGCGAGTCGTCTATTGGCATCAATGATGGTATTATATAGTGGCCCGAGAGCTCTATACCAAAGCATGCCTTGTTTACAAATACTCCCTGAACAAGGAAAGTATGGCCGACTGGCACGCGAACGACGTCGCGCTGGAATTTCTTTGCAATATCGTCGATGAGCCGCGTGCATTCGATGTTAGCTACAATTGGCCCTTTTTCTTTTTTCAGCAATTCATTCAGAATTATATACGCTGTCTGCTCTGGCTGGATAACCTTTCCGTTGTAGACAAGCAACATTCTGTCCCCGTCGCCGTCATAAGCTATGCCAAGGCCTGCGGCTTGCCGCAATTCTGTTAGCGGGTCTTCTGATGGCTCTGGATTTCTGTTTGGGAATCTACCATCAAGCTCTTCGTATATTGCTTTTGCCGAGAATCCTGCGCGGGAAAAAAGATCGCGTGCGACAAGTCCTGCACAGCCGTTTCCTGTATCTAAAGTAATCTCCATTTTTCCCTTCGCCTTTATTTTTGAAAGAATATAATTTTTATAATCCTCGATGATTTTTCCTGTATCCTCTTTTGCAAGGTTTCCTCTTGTTTTAGATTTTACAATGTCGCCATTAATTACAATATCTCTAATTTTATAATTTTCTTCCTCAAAAAAGCCGACGCCGTTCTTGTGATAGAATTTGACGCCGTTCCACTCTTTAGGCAGGTGCGACGCAGTTATGTATGCGTACTGCTGCTTCCGCCAAGCGGCGAACATGCCTACGCCCAACGGCAATACCCCAAGGAACGTGACATTCCTGCCTGCAGCTAGCGCGCCAGTGATGAATGCATTACAAAGCGCGGCGCTGTGCACGCGCATGTCGCGCGCTACTATTACGTCCTCGCCTGTTGCTTGCGCGAAGGCGTTGCCTAT
>CAZZNM010000138.1:0-2148 GCA_964655805.1 uncultured archaeon | reverse complement strand
CTAAGCAGATAGCTGGAAAGAATTTAAATTAATGTAGATTTCTTCCGCTTTTTCTGGTTTTACTACAGGGTCTCTCCATATTTCCCTGATCAGCCTTAGTCTTTCTTCTTGGCTGGGAGATTTATTCCAGACACCTGAAAGCAAGGATACAGAAGCTCTGGAGTTTGTATCCAAGCTTTCTGCATCATGATTTCTTGGGTCCCAGCTGTCATCCTCTGCAAATTTGGCATAAGCTGCTAATGCCATATCAGATACCTGCCTTTTTTTGCTATATCTTTGAGGCTTATATCCGAAGTCTTTGCCAAACATGTGCCATCCAAGGGTGGATGCAAGAGCCCATCTCCTGTTTTCGTGGTAACGAAATGCATCCGGACCAAAGAGGCAGTAAGATATTGGTAAACCATTGGATGTTGCTGTTCTTGTAGATGCTGTTTCTCCAGACATATTTGGGTGCAGTCCGTAACCTATGACGCCCTCTGCATCCTCATATTCTATATCAGCTAACGCCAGTACATATTGCAGATCGTCGTCCTGCTTGGGCACAGTTACAAATACTTTTTTCATTTTTTGAATTTCTTGATTAAGCGCGCTGTCAGTAAATACGACACGTGCTAGAAACTCGAGATCTGGAACTGTTCTGGCTTCCCAGTCGCTAAAAGGAACTTTAGTAGGTTCGGGGTACAATTTATTTGCCAAGGTCATAAAAAACGTTTCCGCTGCAACTTCAGTTTCTGAAGCAGCTAAGTTAACTCTTGTATACCATGGAGACTTATGGCTTAACCCTACATAAGCGGTCGCGCCTAGATGGTCTGTTTCATCATGCAAATGTATAGAATCTCCATCCATCACTACTTTATATCTATCTGGTGTAAGACCCAGAACTGTGTCACGTATTTGAGCTGCGTCTCTTCCTACAAAATATGCGGTTCTGTCTATTCCTATGCGATAATGCCCTACAGGAACCTCTCTGCTTAGGATTATTCCGCTGACAGTTTCGTAATTGCTCATAAAAATCACAGGCCAATAAGAAATATCTGAAAAGTATTTAAATTAATTTTGCGAATTGTAGCTTATATTTCACGCCTCCTCTTCCTTGGCGCGCTTCTCGACTTCCTCTTCGATATTGAGCGCCTCGGCCATCTCCTTGTAGCGGTTGCGTATAGTGACCTCAGTCACGCCGACAACGTCAGCTACCTCGCGCTGCGTCTTGCGCTCGCCATTGAGCACGCTGGCTATATAGATCGCAGCAGCTGCGCAGCCCGTAGGGCCCTTGCCGCTGATGACATCCTTCTCCTTTGCAGTGCGCAGTATCTTTATCGCGTGCACCTGCGTCTTGTCGCTCAGCTTAAGCATTGAAGAGAAGCGAGGTATGTATGATTCGGCTTTCGCAGGCAAAATGCGGATATCCAGCTTGCGCGAAATATACCTGTAAGTCCTGCCCAGCTCGCGCTTGCCAATACCAGATGCCTGTGAAATCTCTGTCAATGTTCTTGGCGTCTCGTATTCGCGGGACAATGAATACACTAGGGCTGCAATAATGCTTTCTATGCTACGGCCGCGGACAAGTCCGTGCTGCAATGCCTTTTCATACAGCTTTGCAACCTCTTCGTGCAAGGTCTTTGGCAAGCCAAGGAACGAGACAAGTCTCTGCAGCTCGCTCATGGCAAAAGACATGTTCCTGTCCTTGCTTGTGAGCAGGCGCTTCTGCCACTTCCTGATGCGGAAGTATTGCGAGCGCTTTTTAGCTGGCACCTTGAAGAGCTCTGTTGCTCCTTTGCCTATTTCAGTAGTAAGACCCTTGTCATGCCTCTTGTGCGTGAGCGGTGCACCTGTGCGGGCGCGCTTCACCTTCTGGTCATGATCAAATGCACGCCATTCCTGACCTACATCAATCATACCTGCCTCTATCACGAGACCGCATTTTGCGCACACGCGCTCTGCGCGGTCCTGGTCACGATAAAACTGCTTTGAACCGCATTCAGGACATTTAACAACTTGAGCCATAATTACCACATTACCCCACATATATATCGAGTCTCTCCCCTCGCGCGAAAGCGTGGGAAAGCCTCTAAACTCTTAGTTTTAGAGGCAAAAGTATTTAAAGATTTCGTTTTTTTAGGGTTAGGTATTTAAAGCTTGTGTTTTTGC
>CAZZNM010000137.1:0-2206 GCA_964655805.1 uncultured archaeon | reverse complement strand
TTGCTTTTTGGCTTTTCACTTCGACCATGTCCAATGAGAACGCGTCCTTCCCCGGGGCCAGCTGCGTCGGCTTGTAGCCGAGCATCGCCGCGAAGCGTTTGTTGCACATATTGTGATGGTCGTCCAGATAGACGTACATGGCCTGCTCCGAATAGTCGAGTAATGCTCCAAATTGCTTCTTTACAATATTCATGAATGCCTTGTGGCCATGCGCATGCTTTTTCATACATGATCTCCGGCAAGAATGCTTAAATGCCAGATTATGCCTGCTTCCGTATCTTAGCGACGAAAAAGCCAGATGTGCTGTTGTGCCTTGGGTATATGCGCATACAGCGCCGCATGCTATCTGCAAATTTCATGGAGCGCCATTCGCGCAGCCCGGCCGAGTGCCCAGCGTCAACGTCAATGCTGTCTAGCTTTGCATTGTCGTTTTTGTCGAGAATGTATTGTATTACCTCTTCATTCTCCTCTGGTGCGAACGTGCATGTAGAATAAACTAGAATGCCGTTTTCGTTAAGTATTCTGAATGCATTTGAAATTAGTTTCTTCTGCTTTTTTGATAGAAAGCTAATTCTTCTTTCAGACCATACAGAGAACAGTTTATCCTTCTTATTGACGATGCCCTCGCCGCTGCACGGCGCGTCGACGAGGATTTTGTCAAATTTATCGCTTATTATTCTGCCGCTCATGGTTGTGATTTCTGCATTAATCTTGTATTTTTCTATATTTGATTTCAGCCTCATCAATCTATTTCTGCTGACATCATTAGCAACAATATTTCCAGAATTACCCATTAAATGAGAAATTAGAATTGTCTTTGTTCCGGGCGCGGCGCACATGTCCAGTATCTTTTCATTTGGTTTTGGCTCCAGCGCAATCACAGGCACGGCAGATATAGGATCGAATACGTAGCCGTCACCATCATAGCTTGCGTCAGGGAACCATGGGACTTTATCATTTCCTGGACCTAGATAGGCCTTTCTTGTTCTACTATTGTAGACGTCTTCAGGATTCTCGCCAAGCTCAATTAACCTTTCAACTAATTTCTCAGGAATCATATCAATATCTAGAATGTTTGGTGCTTATAACTAATTTCCGAGTAGAATTCCGGTTCATTTTCGTCTTTTTCTTTGGATTTCTTTTTACCCAATCTTCTTTATCTGCAGCTTTGTTGCCTCTACCAGCACCAGACTTAGTTCTGGATTATAGCCGTCTTCAATAGGCATCTATAATAATTCAGAAAACCAGTTATTCATATGGCCAAATACAGAGTTCTGATAGCTGAAAGCGTAGAGAGATATTTGGACAAACTTGACAAAGACGAGAGCCAGAATACTAAAACGGCTTAAGCTTCTTGAAGAAAATCCAAGATCAGTCGGCGAACCGCGAGGCAAGTTCTGGATACTCAAGGTTGGTAGAGGCGGCTACAGGTTGGCATTTCGCATAATCGAAGAAGAAAAGGACGTAAGAGTAACAGCTATAGAGCAAAGAAAGTCTGATAAGTATGGTGAATTTTATGATTAGTGATTGCGTTTGTATTTCTTTGTGAGCTGGTCCAGAGTCTTGAATTTACCTTTTTCTATCTCTTCATCGCCTTTTTCAGCTTCTCTTATGAATCTTATGTCTTCAACAACACGAAGGAATGCCTCAACATCTTCTTTTGGAAGCTTCATGGTTACCATTTTTCCCATATCAATACACCTTAATTCATCTATGTATGGTTATATATATAACTATTTTGTTGCCTAATCATATTGTGGATAGAATACGAACAATCAAATTTTCTATTAGAATATGTTATCACTGCTGCATCAATCAGTCAATTCTATTTCAATGTTGACGTCGCGCGGAATTCGTATACGCGTTATCTGCCGCAGCACGCGCTCATTTGCGCCCACGTCAAGTATTCTTTTATGAATGCGCATTTCCCAGGTCTCCCAGTTGCCGCCTCCACCGCCTCGGTGCATGCCATCGCCGCAAGGCGTCTTCATGACCGGCACGCGCAGCTTCTTTGTCGGCATCGGCACAGGGCCTGATACAGCAGTGCCGAGCTTGTCAGCTATATCTTTTATCTCCAGGCATATAGTGTCCAGCTGTATGGGATCGCGTCCTGTCAGCTTTATGCGCGCGATGTTCATAACACGCATATAAACGAATAAGTATAAAAAACCTCTGACTTGTGGTGAAAAGACTTTATCTGAATAGG
>CAZZNM010000136.1:0-2232 GCA_964655805.1 uncultured archaeon | reverse complement strand
TTATTACTACATAATATCCATAGCTGCAGCAACGGTTTCCGCCGGCAAACACAACCCTGCCAACATCTGCTGCGAAAACGGGCTGGTTTATGTCTTCATCGTACTCTATATCTATTCCAAGCGGATGGGCAATGCCAAGATATGCTGTGACGTAACCTATGGCAGGCCATGCAAACATTTCGCTTCTTGCTGGTGCATATTCCCGGAGGTTCTCCTCAATCCTGGCTTCTGGCGTTGGCGTTTGTGGCGGTACTTCTTCCTTTACAGGCACTCCGCAGCCAAACAGCGAAAAGCCGAATGTTGCCAGACCGATGCCTGCAATTGCGAGCTTTTTCATTTTTTATCATTGACAGAAGCAGATTAAAAACCAAGCTCCCGTGGGTATGATAGAAACAAATCAAAGTGCCTTCAGAAAAGCCTCTCGCGCATGCTGAAATAAGATTCCTCTGCTTGGGAGAAACCTTTGTAGACAATGTCTTTTATGTATCCCGCCTTATCGCTCCTTTTAATCTCGGCATGGTATGTAGACAGCAAAGTTTGCCGTTCACGCTCACTTGCATTTCTGGCGGCTTGTATGAACTGGTTCCATAATGTGCGCCCGTACGACAGGGATCTCTGCTCCGGATCAGAATCAACAGTGTTTATCATTTCCCGAATCTCCGCTTTCTGCGAGCGTATTCGTTGAGTGCTGCGTTGAAATCCTTCTTTGTCAGCTCGGGCCATTTCTTGTCCGTGAATATCAGCTCGGCGTAGGCGCTCTGAAAGGGCATAAAGTTGCTCAGCCGCTTTTCGCCCCCTGTGCGGAAAATCATATCAGGAAATGGCTGGCCATTTGTGTACAGGTGCTCCTTCATTATCGTCTCGTTAAGCTGTGCAGGGCTTATTATGCCCTTTAGCCCCTTGCGCAGAATTTCTTTTGTCGCGTCTATAATTTCCTGCTGGCCTCCGTATGCTACAGCTATGTTCAGGAAATGTTTCTTGTATTTCTCTGTCCTTTCTTCGACTAGTCGCATTTTTTTCTGCAAGCCTATTGGGAGTATATGCGTGCGGCCGATGAAGCGGACCTTTACAGAAAAGCTGTGAACAATGTGCTTTGCATCATTGAGCATGTTATCGCATTCTTGTCCCAGGTAGTTTAGAATTATAGATAATTCCTTTTTAGGTCTTGTTGAAATGTTTTCCAGTGAAAGTGTGTAAGCAGTCATGTATTTTATGCCTGATTCGCATGTCCACTGAAGAACCTGCCTGGCTTTCTTCAGCCCGTATTCGTGGCCGATCCACGGGTGCTTCATTAGAGCTTTGGCGAATCTTCTGTTGCCATCCATTATAAGTCCTATATGTCTCGGAAGCATTGTAGCACCCATATTTTATTTATTTACTCGGTGATTAATAAAGTAAGATAATTGTTTAAAAGCTTATGGTGTTTGACGATGCTGGAAATTGCTTTGATTATTGCTCTACTCGGTTTGTCTGTGGCGGGTACGTGGGACCTGCTGACAACAGAGGTGCCTGATGAAGTGCCTTATCTGATGATAGTGCTCGGTATTTTTATCTGGTATGCTAGCGCGCTCACAATCGGTGATTTTATGCCTTTATTTTATTCTTTGCTCTTTGGAACATTATCGCTGACAATAGGACTATTGATGTACAAGCATGGTGCCTGGGGCGGCGCGGACGCATGGCTGCTGGGAGCTACTGCATTCCTGCTGCCGATGTACAACGGCAACGTATTCATCTTCGACTTTGTTTTCAACCTGCTCATTGTCGGTTCTGTTTACATGATAGTTTACTCAATAGTCCTCGGCTTCCTCAATCCGCATGTTGCGGGGATATTCTACAAGGATATGAAGGGGAATGCAAAGTTCATTGTGCCGCCCCTGTTTCTTGCAGCAGGTTTTGCGTTTTATGAACCGAGATTTTCTATTCCTCTAGCGCTAATATCAGGTCTGATAATTTTCTGGCGCTATGCGCGGATCATCGAGCAGCACGTATTCCGGCGCAAAATTAAGTCCAGCGAGCTTAAGCCAGGCGACGTAACGGAAGATATGATATGGCGTGGCATTACCCAACAGGAGATAGAGCAGCTGAAGAAGAAGAAAACCTATGTCGTCATAAAAGAGGGCGTACGCTTCGTGCCCGCGTTCCCGATGACGCTTGTCGTTACGCTGCTTTATGGGAATCTTTTAATCTATTTCATCTGAAGGGAAGTAATATGCTTGTCAATCTCCCTTA
>CAZZNM010000135.1:0-2280 GCA_964655805.1 uncultured archaeon | reverse complement strand
CGATATATCATATTTACGAAAACAAATAAGTCTAGACCATTCTATATTGAGATCAGATTAGTTCTTGCTGGGAAGATATTTAAGCTCTATTCGAAGCTCGAAGCGCAGTGGCATGCTCGACACTTTTCTGTATAGAAGCGCGTGTTGCTACATCATTTCTGTACCTAAAGCCACTGTCTTTGATCGTGTTCATACCTCTCAGGGACCAGTGTCTAGCGCTTTCAATATCATTATCAATACCTAAAATATAAACAGTGCGCGAAGTAAGTGCATAGTCACCATCTTCTCTTTTCTCCATGGCACTGGGGTAAACAAACAATTTTCCTCCAGAATTTTCAGATAGCCTGTATGTTTCTCTTAAATCAATTTTCCTGTCCAGCTTATCCTCGTCCGGGTAAGGTTCTGGAACTAGGTACATGCCGGCTGTTGCCATTGGACGGAAAGTTGGAGGTCTCAGATTCCCTTCACGTATAGAAAGACATACGTCGATTATATCGTCTTCCATCAATGGCAGCAAGTTGATGAACTCAGGATTTGCTGACCTGCTATTTATTTCAAAGATTTTCAATCCCTTGCCAGTGATTGCAAATGCAATATAGAGAGGCGAGATGCCCAAAAGATTAGTGTTCCTGTTGCCAGGGCCTTTAAGATGATTGAATATTTTGTAGCCGTATTCAACTGCTTGTCTATACTCATTTTCTGTTACGAAAGGTAATAATCCTGTATCCGAGTAAGCGCCCATACCGCCTGTATTAGGACCTTTATCATCTTGGAATGCACGTTTATAATCCCTTACAAGCCGGGGTACTGGATATGCTTTTGCCCCGTCTGAAATCATATTAAGACTAAATTCCTCACAATTTTCCTTTTCCTCGACTATAACCATATCGCCAGTTTCATAGAGCGAAAGAAAATGTTCCCATGCCTCCTGAGGCGTTTGAAAATGATCGCCCCAGACACCAACGCCTTTCCCTTGGCCTGGCTTGTCAGGCTTGATTGCTACTTGGCATTCAAGTTCATCGAGCCATCTATAAAATCTGTCTTTAACATGATGCATTGGCCTCCCATCCGTTGGCGTAAAGACTTCAAATCTTGGATTTACTTCAGGGCAGAGTTCCTGGAACATATACCTTTGCCGGACTTTGCTGCCCTCTATGGCATAATCTCTTGTCGGGCAGAGAACAGGTATACCAGTCGCTTCTTCAATCCTGTCTCTGGCGCCAGCAATAATAGAATCCTCGTGATTGATGTAGACAAAATCTAGATTGTCACGATGCTTGCGGGCAAAAGCCACAATTGCATCTACATCTTTCATGTCTCCTACAACATGATCTATTGCTATATCGGAATTGAACGGGTTAGCTTGTCTGTCGTAGACCACCCAATCAACATTATATTTTCTGCTTCTTCTTGCAGTGTCGATGAATGCCGTTCCTTCAGTACCATAATTGGCAACAAGAACGCTGACTTTTTCCATCTTTAAGATTGGTCGTGAAGTTTTTTAAAAACTCGTTGTGTAATTCGCGAGAATCACGGACAAAGAGGTGTTGTTTCATAATATATTTTGTACCAGTCAGCTTCTCCTTCAGGCAATTGACAGCTACCGCGCTTTATTAAAGACTTTATTTCATTCTCTGCATCTGTCTTAGGGTTATCACTTCCAAGTGCTATATGCTTCTCTAAAAAAGTGCTGCACATCAATTCTGTGCATTTTGGGAAACTTAATACATCACTGTAATTATTCTGCACACAGTGGTACATATGCGGGCAGTAAAAGCTGTCTTCGCAAGCAAAGAAAAGCGCATTTGCCCAGAACGAATCCTTCAAATCCTTATCTTGGTTAAAGTCGAACTTGAATGCCTGCTTGCAATACTCTATTCCAGATAAGTTATCTCTTCCTGACTTGGAGTTCATACAGAGTGCATTGCATTCTTTTTGTACAGCATCCCTAAATCCCATAACAAAAGACGAAGGAGGCTGTTCTGACTGAAAATACTCTATCGCAAGTGAGATCGGTATAATTAATATTCCAGCAATAAGAAAAATTTTAAGTGGTGTGAACGAAATTCTTTTTGCTATAAACAACAGTCCAAAAAATAATAGTAAAATAAACCATATAAGAAACAAAGTATATTCTATTCCGCTACAGGTAAATATAGCACCGACAGCGCATACAGTCATTAAGTAATAATTATATAGGTTCTAATAAATACTACTTCAGCCGTATCGTCTCGAGCACCTTTGGTGCGTTCGTCTCGACTTTGTATACCTTGTGCAGTG
>CAZZNM010000134.1:0-2286 GCA_964655805.1 uncultured archaeon | reverse complement strand
CCACTGAGGGAATTAATTTTCCATGGAATTCCTGGAATTCCTGGAATAGACAGAATGCGTTGTCGATTTCCAGTAAACTTGGATTGAATGATTTTCGATAAAATAGCTTGAAATACATTGCGTAAAATGAACGACTGGAAATGGTTGCGTTCATTGAAACCCTGGAAACCAATGGGAACCCACAGGGAACCCAACAAATCCATCACAATCCCCACTAGAAATTATTTGACCATGTAGTACCTTCGTTGCAAGTTCTGTATTTGCAATGCTTTTTGAAAGATTTGACGCCAGTGAATCCGCGTCTGAGGAAGAATACGACGCTGCTGTAAAGCCACAAGACGACGGCAATGTAAAGAACAGTCTAGTTCTTAATTAAAGTATGCTAAATCGTGTTCCACAGCAACAATTGCATGCATATGGTAAAGGGAAATCAAAACCCAAACCAGGCAGATGGACCAATGAGGACAAATTGGCGGCTTTAAAATATGTATATGACAATAAGTTGCACACAAGCCCAGAATACAAGGAAAAGATTTATGAGCAGTTGGCAGATCATTTGCATAGAAATCATTTTTCGTCATTGAATGCTGACAAAAATCGTTTGAGAGTTGGCGGGCAAGGTACCCGGAAGAAGTATATGCAGACGTTGAAGGAGGTTAGCATCAAATATGCCATCGACGCTCCAGGCTACTCTTTCTGCCATTGTAGAAGAAATACCATATGAGACAATTGCGTTAAAGATATTGAAGCAGGTGGAAGAGCAGAATAAAGCAAACGATGACATTAAGAAAGCAGAGATTGAAAAGCGGAAGAATCTGATGCGATATGAACGGCATTTTGAACCTGTTTACAATTCAGAAGATGTTCCCTGTATTTTTCCCATTGCAGCGAACTGAAACTTAAGGAAGATGAAATGAACAGCGGCCGTGAGTATAAACTAAAGGCCCTTGCGCATGAAGAAGCCAAGCTGGCGTTTGAGAGGGAGCGATTCCTCCACATGCTGAATACTAAGATGTAAACTGTACAGTGTGTACTGTGAAGCAAATTAGTGTACAAGCAAATATGTGCACTAATTAATTCAGTAATGCGATGTAGTCCACCAAAGAAGGCGGCATGCAATTGAAATAGTCAGGCGTCTGGCTGCCGTACGTGCACACATAGAAATTTGTCAATACAGCAGAAACAATAATTATTTTCCTCGACATTGGGTCGCTGCATTCGAGTTTCCTGTGGAAACTGACGAAAGCAAACTTGCATTTGATATCCTTGTGGACCAACTCGATCGTTTCTCTAAAAGCAGCCATTCCCAAGTTCTCAAGCTTCCTCTCTTCAGATAAGTTATCGCCTTCATGCCGGCCGAAGATGTTAGATCGAACAGTGAACGCAGAATCGCGGTACAACGCCTATGACCGCATATCATTTGCGGTTAAAACCTCTGCCAACCTTTCATTCAGATTACTAAGGTTCAACATTTCACTGTCGTTAGTTCTAACAGACTTCGAAGAAACCAAAGGCGCGACACCATAAGGATGTCTCACCACCAAAGCTTTCCACTAAGTCAATAAAACGTCCAGGTACGGCCAAGCATGCATTCTTCGGCAGTGACGCGCTGTTTGTTCGGCAAGATAACGGTTGGTGGCATTTCGAGTACACCGAGCAATACACGAAGATCTGAGCGAGTTCTGCATCGAAAAAAAGAAGGAATGTCGGCCTCCATGAAGCTGTCAATAGTTCTGTTTCTTCTAGGAGCTGGTCGAGCATACACGAAGTTCTTGCAATATAAAATATCTGTTTTTTGTTCGTCCAATAATGCCATTAAGCATGAACTGTCAATGTCATCTAAGCAGTCTGATAACTCCGCCGCTTGCACTACGTCTTTTAATTCTTCAATTTTTTTCAAATCCATAACATTATTAGGTGTCAAACTCGTATACTTAAACCTATATGATTCTTTAGAGGTTCGCTTTCTCTTTCTCCAAGTAGTTGGCACCTCTTCTTCCATGTCTGTCAAATCTACGATAGACACGAATACGAAAATAGCAGAGAAATTGGAGAGAAAACAGCTAAATTGTTAAAATTACCTTTTAAAGCTCAATTGCTGGAAATCTGATCATAGCGTAAATTGGCGATTTACGCTATAATCCGTTTAATTAGTGAATTTACAGCTGACTGGAAATCCACTAAACTTGGATTTACGATAAAGACCAAAATGACTGGAAAACATTGCGTAAATCGACGAACGCATTCTGTCTATTCCTGGTACAGTATTAGACAGAATGCGTTCGT
>CAZZNM010000133.1:0-2287 GCA_964655805.1 uncultured archaeon | reverse complement strand
TAATAGTTTAAGCGGTATGCAGGTGAATTCATATGCAATTACGTCAGCCTATAGTCACGATTCTAGGCCATGTAGATGCCGGAAAGACGACTTTGCTAGACAGCATAAGGAAGACAGCGATAGCAGCGAAGGAGGCCGGCGGTATAACGCAGGCCATAGGCACGACTGAGATACCATTGGAGACGGTAAAAAGCATCTGCGGACCGATAATCGAGAGATTCAAGTTTCAGGTCACCGTTCCAGGGCTTTTATTCATCGATACGCCTGGTCATGAGGCATTCACAACGTTGCGGAAGCGCGGCGGAAGCATAGCTGATTTTGCCATCATAGTTGTTGACATTATAGAAGGCATAATGCCGCAGACAAAGGAGAGTATAGAGATACTGAAGCAGACGAAAACCCCGTTTGCTATTGCTGTGAACAAGATAGACCGCATAAGCGGATGGCAGACATATGATGAGTCATTTCTGAAAAACGTGAATGAACAAAGAAAGGACGTTCTTGAAAATTTCGAATCCTCTTTCTACAGCATAGTAAATCAGTTCTACAGCCACGGATTTGCAGTAGACCGCTTTGACCGCGTGCAGGATTTCGCAAACACTGTTGCTGCAGTGCCTGTGAGCGGCAAGACAGGCGAGGGCATTCCAGAATTGCTCGCAATTGTCATTGGACTTTCACAGCAATTCTTGAAGAACCGGCTGGTGCGCACAGAGCAGGGCGCAGGCATGATAATGGAAGTCAAGGAATTCACTGGTTTGGGCACTGCAATTGACGTGATTCTTTATGACGGAAGCGCACAGAAGAATGATTTTCTTGTTATAGGCGGTAAGAGTCCGAGGATAACAAAGATCCGGGCACTGCTTTTGCCAGAGCCGCTGCGCGACATACGCACTGAACGGAAATTTCGCAATGTTGATATTGTCGTAGCCGCTTCTGGGATAAAAATCTCAGCTCCAGACATAGATGACGTCATTGCTGGCTCGCCTATAAGGACAGCAAAGAGCAGGGAAGAGGCAGAGCAGCTGCTTGATGAACTGGAGAAAGAAGTGGAAGAAACTGAGATAGTATCAGAAAATCAGGGGCTTATTTTAAAATCTGATACACTCGGCGGATTGGAGGCGCTGATAAGCATATTCAAAGAGCATGCAATTGAGCAGGCGACAATAGGGCAGGTAACAAAATCAGATATTATCAAGGCAGAAAACAATGATGATGAATATAAGATCGTTATTGGCTTCAATACAAAAATTTCTGAAGAATCGGGAAAATTTGCAAAAGACAAAGGCGTGAAAATACTAGAGTCAGACATCATATATCGCCTTTCTGAAGGCTACGGGAAATGGAAAGAAGAAATGAAGGAGGAAAAAAAGAAAAAGGAGTTGGAAGAAATAACAAGGCCTGGGAAGCTCAAGATACTTCCGGGGTTCGTTTTCCGCGCAAGCAACCCGGCTATCGTGGGGTGCGAGGTCGAAGGCGTTGTGAAACCGGGATATAAATTAATGAAAAGTGAAAAAGACGTTGGCGAGATAAAGCAGATACAGTCGCAAGGCGAGAACGTCAGTGAAGCAAAAACAGGCGACAAAGTGGCAATAAGCATCAGCGGCCCGACTGTAGGGCGGCAGATTAATGAAAGTGATGTGCTTTACACAGATGTCAATAGTGAAGAATACAAGAAGTTGAAGAAAAATGAACAATTATTGACAGAAATGGAAAAAAGAATTTTAGAAGAGATAAAAAATATAAAGCAGAAATCAGATCCTATGTGGGGGTATTAGACTCTATATATAGAAAACGTTTATCTTTTCTTTTTCTCATCAGCTCTCTTTAATGCATCCAGGTACATTTTATTGAAAAATTCTTCCTCTTCCTCTGTCATGCCGAGCATGACCATGCCCTCGCGTATCGAATCTGTATCAATCTCGCTTGTTTTTCCTCTTCTGTCAGGGGTCGTCTGCCCAAGGTATACAACGCGGCCGTCCTCATGAATAACCGTCAATGAAACCCCGGGCATCCGGAAGAACGCAAACTCGTTTCTTCCTACAGAGGCCGTCTTCCTGCTGTCCGGCGACTTGTACACGACAAATTTATTGCGCGTAGTGCCCCTTGAATCAATGTACTGCTCAACGTCCGCGTCGCTGTCTTCGTCCACAAACATCTCGTAGTACAGCAGCCTTGACCCGGATAATCTGCGGTTTCTATGGATCTTTAACACGAACGTCTCGGTCTTGCTCTCGCCGGTGTAGTTCACAGTGCGCTGGCCTGTATCATAGGTGGCATAATCCCAGCC
>CAZZNM010000132.1:0-2317 GCA_964655805.1 uncultured archaeon | reverse complement strand
CATTACAACTGCACAATATTTCTTAAGATTTAGCGGCTGTTATTCAGGAAGAAGATCTGGCAGCTTCTCTTCTCTAGGCAGCCCTTAGCTTTTCTTCGTAAATATCATATGTCGTACCTTTCTCTAAACATACTGCATTAATTACTCTGAGATTTCCAACTATGCCCCTGAGGTCTCCGATATTGACTCCTCTGCCCAGATAATGTTCGCGAATGTCGCTTTCAGACCATCTGTCGTAAACAAAACGCATAGCTATCTGCTTATTACCTTCTTCTGTTGGCGATCTGTACCCTTTGGCCATGTTTCATCGTCTGTACACGCGGCTATAATCTCGCGGTTTTATCGGATCAGTAGGATTGCCTCCCCTTGATTTTTTAAACCCTAAAGCCTTCCTTTCTGCCCATTTCTTGCCCAATTCAGACTCGGTATAACCTGTAGCTCGGGATAGCTGTGATTTATATTTATCGTACCAAGGACCAAGACTGCCTCCTCCAAATAAACGATCAGAATACTTACCTCTCATGTCTACTTGTTTGGTATCTTCGCGATATAAGTACTCCATCAATGCCCTTACGCTCCTTTCAATCTGTCTTTGTTCTTGCGGAACCTCATCCAGTCTACGTCCTAATGTCAGAGTGAAATCAGGGTATTTTCCGCTCGTTCTAAAATAGCTTTTAACATCAGGCAAATCAAGCCAGTGTACTATCTTTGCAGGCACTCTTATACCATCCTTAATACACTGCACAAGTGCTTCATGCTCTGTCAACTTGCCTCTTAGAACTTGATCGAGATACTGTACCATTTCATCTGGTTTTGCAAACCTGTATTGTACGGCCATTGTTATTCTATCTTCGCAATCTTTTTATCGCTTCTTGTGTAATGTGCTTTATGCAAACAGACGACATAAAGTGGATCGGCCACGCCTCGTTCATACTCGAAGATAAGGAAGGAAGGCAATTGTGCTTCCTTGACCCGTTTGAAATTGGCAGCGTGCAGGACAGGGCAGATATAATATTCATCACCCATGGCCACTACGACCACGCCAGCCCCGACGATGTGAAGCGCCTGCTGACGCCCAATACAATGGTGGTCGCTGCGCCGAACTGCATCGAGAAATTTCCGGTGCCGAATAAGCAAACGATGATCGTCGAGCCGAATATCGATTTTGAAGTCAAAGGCATAAAGGCAAAGACCATTCCAGCTTATAATATAAAGCCAGAAAGATTGAACTTTCATCCACGAAAAAACGAATGGGTCGGCTACATCATTAACATAAACAATAAAAAAATCTACCACGCCGGCGACACAGATTTTGTTGACGAGATGACAGAGCTCGGTAAGCTCGATGTTGCCATGCTGCCCATGGGCGGGACGTATACGATGGACGTGGACGAAGCGATTCGCGCTGCCAACGCGATACGCGCCAAGGTCACGGTGCCGATGCACTACAAGCGTTTGCTAGGCGACCGCGCGAAAGAAGCAGAGCGCAAATTCAAGGATGGCGTTCAGGGCGAAGTCGTTTTTATGAAGGAGATTGTATGAATACTGACTGCCATGAACAAGCCAGACGTTATTTAGAATCTCTCCAGAAAGATGAAGCTTGGCTGCAAAGGCACTTGGCAACTACACTGGTATTGTGGATAATGAATTTGTATCTGCTAGAACGTTTGATGAATTAGTATCAAGATTGATGGAAAAATATGGAAATGTATCAGGCATATTCATAACCAGAGTGACTAGGGGCCGCGGCTTCCTTGACAGATACAATCCGTCCTCTTAGGTAGTATTAGATATTTTGTTTCTCCTTTCAATGCATCAAAAACAAACAGTTTCCCTGTCATAATTTCTCCTTTACCTAACATTATTTTCATCGCCTCGATGGCCTGCATGGTGCCGAACATGCCTGCAAGGGCGCCAAGAATGCCCACTTCGCTGCATGTTTCGACGCGCGCTGGTGTTGGATGTAAGCATCTGTAGCATGGCCCTGGTGGCAGAAAGACCGTTAACTGGCCTTCAAAGCGCACGACACTGCCGTATATGTTTGGTTTTTGCAGTGTTACGCATGCGTCATTTATCGCGTATCGTGCTGCGAAGTTGTCGGTGCAATCAATGATAATGTCATAATCTTTTACTATGTTAATTATATTTTCATCAATTCTATTATGAACATTTATTTCTATATTTGGATTCATTGATAACAATTTTTTCTTGGCTGCCTCAATTTTCAATATGCCAACGTCTCTTTCATCAAAAATAATCTGCCTGTGAAGATTGCTCTTGTCGACACAGTCAGAATCAGCAATGCCAAGCGTGCCGA
>CAZZNM010000131.1:0-2347 GCA_964655805.1 uncultured archaeon | reverse complement strand
TCAGGCCGCACATTACTGAAGTCAAATTCCTGCAATTCTGACACTTTTCTCATCTCTTGGAACTATATTTTGCGCCATCGAAATGGTTTTTAACGCACCCATGGCAATACCCTATAGTCCAAGAGCAGTTGGTCTAAGAACTAGCTGTTCCAAATTCACATTTAACTAGCGATTGTCCAGATCGCAAACATGTATTAGCACGTTGTCCAGACGTGTAATGTTAATTTCTTATTATCTTTACTTTTAAGCCATTTAGGTGTTGCAGTATATATGTTAAATTAGCGGCTGGTCTGCCTTTGCACAAAAAGTGTCTATTCTACAAGAAGCACAAATTCAGGGTCTGCTGACACGATTCTTTGTTGCCACTCTGGTGTGATGAAACTCCTTTTTGAAACGCATTAAAGCTATTCGCAAGAACACATTGTTATGAAAAAGAAAGGTCTTTCCAAAATAATGATGATAGCACTCGCTGCTGTCGTTGTCGTGATAATAGCAGCAGTTCTGCTATTGAGAAAGTAAACAAGCAACTAATTCTAAATTACTTTTTTAATTTTGAATATTTCTTGCACGCTCGAAAGAATTTATAATTACTAAGCTAAGAACTAGACATGAAACTTTCGTGGGCGACCATTGCCATCATAATTCTCATGCTCGTTGCCTTTGCTTACACTTTCTTTTTCGTGACAGATGTTGAGGCATTTTTCAGCGCATACGGCTTTTCAGGCGCAAACTTGCTCTCGCGGCCTTATGTGCTCATAACATCGATATTCCTTCATGCAGGGATTGTTCATCTGCTTTCGAATGTGTTAACTCTGATGTTCTTTGGCTCTGCTGTGGAAAGCGAGCTCGGAAGGCCGAAGATGCTTGCCATCTTTTTTATCGGCGCATTTGTGGGCGACCTGTTCTCGTTGTTCATCTACCCATTTGACGCTGTCGCTGTCGGCGCATCTGCCGGCATCTTCGCGTTAATCGGCGCAGGCATATTTGTCAAGCCGTTTGATCTTTCGATGTATCCTTTCATGGTGCCTTTGCCATTAGCTCTGCTTGGCATAATGTATGCTGTTTACAATGCATACGGCTTCGTATCAGGGCCGAGCAACATCTCCTACATCGCGCACTTTGGCGGTCTTCTTGTCGGCGTTATTTATGGCGTCCGCCGCGAGGGCTGGAAACGTAGCTTTCTGATAGTCTCTCTAGTGCTACTGGTTCTAATCAGCATTCCGATTGTCTGGAATGCGATAAAAGCGAGTTTGTAAAATAAATTATATAAGTTGGCGCCACCAAATAGACGATAGTTCTTCTACAGGTTGTTCAGATGGAAAAGCGACAGACAGAGATAAAACAGCTGAAGCCTGGCGGCTTTGTGATCATAGACGAGGTGCCTTGTCGTGTCGACAGCGTGCAGATATCAAAGCCCGGCAAGCACGGCGGCGCAAAAGCACGGCTTTCGGCCGTTGGCTTGTTTGATGACCAGCGCCGCATAATCGTGAAGCCCGCTGACTCGCGTGTCGACGTGCCTGTAATCGAGAAGAAAAGCATGCAAGTGATAGCACTAATTGGCGACAATGTGCAGCTGATGGATCTGCAAGACTATAGCCAGAAAGAGATAAAGATTCCTGGTGAGCTGAAAGGCCAGCTCACCGAGGGCGACGAGGTGCTCGTGTGGCAGTTCGGCGCATATATTATGATAAAGGGGAAGAAGTAAACAAGCTTAAATAGTTTAATGATTAGTTAAATTAATAGTTTAACAATATTATGAAACGCTTGGCAAAGCAAGAGGCAGACGAAATAAGAAAAGATGGTCTGGATTTATCTGGGAAGCACCTTCAACAGAGGGTCTTTCAGAGAATAGATCTAACTAAAGTCAAGATAATTTTTGAAGAAGGTGACATGTATCAGGAGGGCAAGATAAAATTCAGGGCAGTTTATAGGTTTGGAGATATAACAGGATTTATAATCTTCGAAAGGCGGCATGGAACAAACGTGCTTAAAACCGTAGGAATAACTCATGGAAAGAGAAGATGGGGATAAGTTATGACGAGATGCGATAAATGCGGCAAGGAAATGAAAGTGAGGGCCGAGAAAATCTTTGGAGAGAATGTCAAGGTTAAAGTCTGTGAAAACTGTGGCAACAAACTGGTCTCTTTAAACGAAGCTATAAAGTTGCAAGAAAAGATAGTTCCTAGACTGCATATCGAGAAAAGGATAATCAAGGTTGGCAATAGCAGCGCCATTACTATCCCAAAAGTTATACAGTCGTTTTTCCTCCCAGGATCTAAAGTTTCTCTGGATTTTGACCCAAAGAATATGGAAATAAAGATTAAGAGAGAATAGGTGACGAAGTCCT
>CAZZNM010000130.1:0-2362 GCA_964655805.1 uncultured archaeon | reverse complement strand
CCTTGATAGGAAATGTATCGACTTTGATGTCAGAGCCCTGGAACATCTGGCATATGCCTGTCTTTATGTCATATCTCCAGCCATGCAAAGGGCACGTTACTACTGCTTCTTCAAGCCAGCCTTCGCCTAGAGGGCCGCCCATGTGCTTGCACGTGTTGTCTATTGCATAGAACCCGCCTTCAAGTTTGAACAAAGCTATTTCCCTGCCATTTGCTTTCACAACCTTGCCCTCGCCCTCCGGAACATCATTCACGCTTGCAACTTTAACGAATGCCATAATTATCAGTTATTAAATACAAACGAAGCTTTTAATTTGTTATATTGAATGAAAATTTCTTAATAAACTCTTCATAGTTACTGAATTTCTGACAAACGCCGCGCGAGCATGTGAAAATACCTTTTTCACTGGTTTGCAGCAGCATCTTGCGCGGCTCTGGCCATTTCTGCAACTTTTTAATGTCATTTTCTGATGCCTTTATCTCAATGAAGTTCAGAAACTTATCTAAAGCTAGAGCAAACGCAGCAGCATGTATGCCATGATTAGTGTATGCGAAACTGAATGCCGCAAGCGTTTCTTCAGCGACCTTGCGATAATCTTCGTTGCCTGTGAAGAATGACAGGCGCAAGAAGCACTCGGCAGCTACTGCATTCTCTGTTATCGGCTTGTTGCTTATTGCCAGATTGCCTATA
The DNA here is from genome assembly GCA_964655805.1 of uncultured archaeon. Classification (GTDB taxonomy): domain Archaea; phylum Aenigmatarchaeota; class Aenigmatarchaeia; order GW2011-AR5; family GW2011-AR5; genus CAZZNM01. Next base: position 1,672 of record CAZZNM010000130.1, on the reverse strand, counting down.
CCTTTGCCTGGCTTGTCAAAGAAACCCTTATCATCTTTCAAATTCTCAAGACACCACGTTGCTATCTTCTCAGCATACTCAATGTATCTCTTGTCTTGCGTTGCTTCGAATGCATCGAGCAGGGCGCGCATGAAATATACTTGATCGCTTAGTAAGCCAGGTAAATGCTTTTCTCCATCAAAATAGTGATACATGCATTTGTCAAATAAATTATCAATAAGAAAGTCTATTGCCTTCAATGCCCTGTCTCTGTAATCTGTATTGTCAATAATAATGCTCGCATCAAGCAGCGCAGAAATCATCATGCCATTCCAGTTCGCGTAAACCGTCTTGTCTATATAGGGCGTAGGCATCTTTGCCCTTTCTTCCAACGGCTTTCCATAAAATTCTTCTTCCTTGTCCGCGTCCTGGCTGCCGAAAAATATCGTGTCGTCAGACAGTATACCAATAATATAACTAATAGTCTGTTCTGCTATTTGCTTGTATTTCTCGTTGCCTGTTATCTGATAGCCGTGTAGATAATTCACGAGGATCTTTGCGTTTGTCTCAAGCATCTTTTCATAATGAGGCAGCTTCCAGTTCTGCGTCACTGAGTAGCGGAAGAAGCCTCCGGCATGTCGGTCAGCAAGCGCAGACATCTTATCCAGGGTTAATGTGATCATTTTAGCAAACAGCTTATCTTTTTTGTGCAGCAGCATTAGCAATTCTAATGCCTCAGGCATCGGGAACTTCGGCTGGTTGCCAAAGCCTCCATGGTCGGCATCAAAGTAGCTGACAGCAATGTCAAGAACGTCGCTAACCATGCTCTCATTCAGATCTACATATCTTTCTTTTTTCTGTTCATAGCGCCCTGCATGCATATCGCCTTTGTTTTCCATGTAGAAATTCTTTGCATTCTCAAGAAAGGTTTTCATCTGATTCGGCGGAAAATACGTACCGCCTGTGATGGTAGCGCCTTCTGACGTGAGTACTGCAACCGTCGGCCATCCGCCCATATTATAGCGTTCGTTTATGTCAGGCCTTCTGTCTGCGTCGACGCGGATTGGAATAAAATTCTTTTCTATAATTGTTGCTATCTCATCATTGTTCAATGTGTCATCACGAAGCCGGTGGCACCAATGACACCAAACTGCGGTGATGTAAAGTAGCACTGGCTTCTGCTCGTGTTTTGCGCGCGCGAAAGCCTCATCTGACCATTCATGCCATTTGATTTTGTATTCCATAATAAAGATTGAGAACAAAAATATTAAACTGTGGCTAACTCTTCTATCGGCCGGCGATTTGAAAAGCCGCTGTTCACAGGATGCCAGTGAGTGATGCGCTCTTCGCCATAACGCCAACAAAGGAAAACAACATTTTCACCTTTCTTGTGGAAGAAGTCGATCAAGCCGATGTCCACGTCTTTTACAATGCAGCCAACCTTGTTTACCTCATCTATGTCTGACTGAATATCCTGAATGAGCGCTGCCCTTTTGTCAACCCGTTCCATGTAGAGCTTGTGATCAACGTGTTTCCCGTCAAATATCTCTTCCCCCCATATGTTAACAAGCTCCTGTATGTCTTTTGAAATGTCCTTTATGCAGTTGTTCAGGTAGAAAATTTTGTCAAACTTCTTTTTTATCTCTGACAGCTCTTTGTCAGCTTCTTCTACAGAGAAGAAACGGGGCTCCAT
>CAZZNM010000129.1:0-2371 GCA_964655805.1 uncultured archaeon | reverse complement strand
TAAGAATCTTACAAGCTTTTTATAAGTTCAGGCGTTGGATTACATATGCTCGAGATAAACCAAAAAGCAGACCGGCTGATTTACGGCAATCCCAAGAGCCATGTAGCCATAGTGACCTTGTGGACAAAGGCAAGCGACGTGGCAAAAAAGCTCAGTGCTGATGACTATACAGTGATAGGGCAATTATTTTCAGCAGAACGTGGGCTTGATCCGCTAATAAGAAACCTCCTAGCCAATCCACAGATAACAAATATTGTTATAACAGGCATTGACTACTCGAAGTCAGGCATTGTGCTGCGCGACTTTTTTGAGCGAGGTTTCTATCTAGGAAAAAAGGATATAACAGAGCGCGAGTGCTGGCGCGTGGACAGCAAATTCCCTGGTTACATAGAGCTTGATATACCAGAAAACGTGCTTAATGATCTCAGAGCAAGCATTGCTGCTGATTGGATCAACGATATGAACAAGTTTTCTGTAAGCAATCTGAAAAAACCAGAAAAAACAAGACAAAAAATGATCTTTGACAAAGCTGAAGAAAAGATAGAAAAGAAATACGAGGCAGAAGACAGCGCATTCATTGTTCGGCACGACAGCATAGCCGGCGTCTGGCTGCAGATAATCGACACCATATTGAAATTCGGCAATCCCGGCGACACACATTATAATTCCAGTCAGCTCGAGATGTTAAATTTAATTTCAGTAATATCAAAAGAGGATCCTAACAACTTTCACATACCTGAGTTCTGGGACAAGACGCGCATTACTGAGTATATTCCTCGCGTAACGCAGGACATCAAAACCCCATCTTCTTACACTTATGGTTCAAGAATGCGCAGCTGGTTCGGCCTCGACCAAGTGCAAGCTGCCATCGATAAGCTGGTCAGAGAACCGATTTCGCGGGCTGTCGTGATAAATTTGTGGGACAGCACAAAAGACCTTACAATAGGCGGCAGTCCTTGCGTGAACCATGTATGGCTACGTATCCGCGAGGATAAGCTCTACATGACTGTTACAATAAGGAGCAATGACATGTTCGAAGGGTATCCTGAGAACGCATACGGGCTTAGGGCATTACAGGAATTGATAAGAAAGAAAGTGTCAGAAAAATTAGAAAAAGACATTACGCTTGGTGATTTAGTAATCAATTCCCAGTCCGCGCACGTATATGAGGACTGTTTCGAAAAAGCCCGCTCCATTGTCGATAAATATTATCATAAGTACGTCATGCCTTCTGCATTGCAGTGGGACCCACGCGGTTCGTTCTATATCGAGATTACGGACGAAGATATAGTGCTTCATCATCTTTCAAAGAGCAACGAAGTCATAGGCGCTTACTCGGGCAAAAGCGCTAAAGAGCTGCGCGACAAGCTGATACGCGACGGAGTTGTTGGCAACACAGCGCATGCAATGTACCTCGGTATTGAGCTGGCAAAGGCAGAGCACGCGCTGAAGCGCGGCGAAGAATATGCGCAGGACGAGGAGATTAAATGACACACTATTCATGCTGCTTATTGGTCGATGACGGCAAGATATTGCTAAGCAAAGAATTGGATTTACCAACAGCTGAGATAAATGACAACGAAACTACAGAAAAGGCTGCTGTAAGGATCGCCAGCGAAGCAGGTGTCGACGCAGAGATAGACAGATTCTTCGCTCTCGAATTTTTCAGCGGAAAGCAAATTTACACATATTTGTGCAAAATAAAGAACAAAGATAATGTAAATGATGAGTACAGATGGTACAATATTGATGACATCAAAGATAAACAAATCTCAGAAAATTTATCAGCAATAATAGATAAGATAAGAGTGATATTATGATTTTATCAGACAGAGATATACGAGAACACCTGAAAAACGGAAAGATAAAGATAGAGGGCTTTGACGAGGATAGAATACAGGCCGGATGGGTAGACCTGTCGTTGGGCAATGAGTTCAGGGTTTTCAAAATAACAAGCCAGCCTTATATCGATGTCCGTGAAGCAACAGACCATACAGAAAAAATTATAGTAGACGATGCAAAGCCTTTCATCATCCACCCAAACGAATTTGTCCTGGGCGGTGTAAAGGAAAAGATATCAATCCCAGACGACATAGCTGCTTATGTGGACGGCCGTTCTTCTCTTGGGAGAATAGGGCTTGTTGTCCATGTGACATCAGGCTTTGTCGATCCAGGATTCTCTGGAAAACTTGTTTTAGAGATGACAAACGTAGGGAAGATGCCTATAGCACTGCACACAGGCATGAGAATATGCAAACTTGTATTTTTCAAGCTGTCCAGCGCAGCCGAGCGGCCATACAATATGCGCAAGGACGCAAAATATCATGGCCAAGAAAGCGTCGAGGGCTCGCGCATACACAAGGACTTTAAG
>CAZZNM010000128.1:0-2382 GCA_964655805.1 uncultured archaeon | reverse complement strand
ACATACAACGGCAGTATCAGTGCGCTCCCTTGCACAGTTGAAGCCGCCTGCAAAAGTTTTCTGCGTCGGCCGCGTGTTCAGGAACGAGACATTGGACTATAAACATCTACCAGAATTCACGCAGATCGAAGGCATCGTCGCTGATGAGGACGTAGGCTTTCCCGATCTGCTTGGCTACCTTAAGGAGTTCTATCTGCGCATGGGCTTCCAGAAAATTCGTTTCCGTCCATCTTACTTCCCGTATACAGAGATGAGTGTCGAGCCAGAGGTTTATTTTGAAAAGCATGATACGTGGCTGGAGCTTGGAGGCGCTGGAATCTTTCGCCCAGAGGTCACAATACCGCTGGGTATTGACGCGCCTGTGCTTGCGTGGGGGCTCAGCTTGGAGCGGCCAGTGATGCTAAAGCTTGCTTTGAACGACATCAGGAATTTCTATTACAAGAATGATTTGGAAATTTTGCGCAATGCAAAGTTGTGGTGATCAAATGTTGTATTATGGTCTAGACGAGGTGGCATGACGTACCTTTGGTACGTCTAGCTGTTTGGAGGAAAAGGGTAGTTATGGCAGTACTTGAGTTTTCAAAAACGGAATTGGAAAGATTATTGGAAAGGAAACTGACGGATGATGAATACAAAAATAAAATCCCCATGCTAGGCTGCCCATTAGAAAAGATGGATGCAAAGAAAGTCTGGTATGAAATATCGCCAAACCGTCCTGACCTTTACAGTGTCGAGGGCTTTGTCCGTGCCATATGGAATTTCCTTGGACTAACAAAAGATATTCCAGAATACAAAATAAACACGCCAAAAATAAAAATGTCTGTGGGACATGTGGAGGCAAGACCTTACATTGTCGCTGCTATCGTGCGTAATGTAAAATTAACAGAAGAGGTATTGTTATCGCTAATACAGCTGCAAGAAAAATTACATGACACGCTTGGTAGGAAGCGGAAAAAAGTCGCCATAGGCATCCACGACTTTGACAAAGTGAAGCCGCCGTTCCGCTACATAGCAGCATCGCCCGACATGAGCTTTGTGCCGCTTGACAAAAAAGAGCGAATGTCCATGCGTGATATCTTAAAGAAGCATCCCAAGGGCAAGGATTATGCACACCTTGTAGAGAATTACAGCAGATTCCCGTTGATTGTTGACAAAAACAATAATGTGCTCTCCTTCCCGCCGATAATAAATGGCGAGCTTACAAGATTGACAGAAAAAACGAAAAATCTTTTTATCGATGTCACAGGGACAAGTGAATTAGCAATAAATCAGGCGCTAAATATCATAGCTACTGCGTTGTTTGATAGAGGATGTTCAATAGAATCCGTAAAAATTAACAGCAAAATAACGCCTGACCTGTCTGTGCAGAAAATGAGGCTGGATCTTGCGTATGCGAATAAATTATTGGACCTGAATCTGTCAAAGAATGACGTAAAATCTTTGCTTGCAAAGATGTGCGTCGGCTTTGATGGAACAAATGCGATAATACCTCCTTATAGAATAGATATAATGCACCAAATGGACCTGGTGGAAGAGCTTGCGATAGCGCGTGGCTATGCAACCTTTGAGCCTCATCTGCCACGTGTAGTGACCATAGCAAGGCGTGATGAAATGAACGAATTCGCTTACTTCCTGGGGAAAATAATCATCGGCCTTGGTTTGCAGGAGGTTGTAACCATGGTGCTCACCAATCGCGATGCGCAGTTCAAAAACATGGAACTGAAGGAAGAGCAGTTATGCGAAACGCTAAATTCATTGAACGCTGAATGCAACGCATGCAGGCGTGCGCTACTGCCATCAATGCTGGGCGTTCTGGCAACGAACAAGCATCGCGAGTACCCGCAGCAGATATTCGAGATTGGCAACGTGATACATCCAGATTCAAGCGAGGAAACAGGCGCAAGGCAGACTAGGCATCTTTCTGCATGTATCAGCGATACTTCGGTAAGCTATGAGCAAATAGTATCTATGCTTGACAGCATCATGAAAAATCTCGGCGTTGGGTACAAACTTATCAGAACTAAGCACAACAGCTTCATGCCCGGCCGCGTGGCAGAGATACCAGGGCTTGGTATCATTGGCGAGATCCATCCAAAGGTGCTCGAGAACTGGTCAATAGAAAAGCCGGTGGTAGCACTAGAGCTTGATGTAACGAGATTGTTTGAGATTGTGCAAAAATAGAACTAGCTTCTCCTAACGCCGACGCGGCCGCGGACAGGCAGGACATCATTCGGCTTTTTTCTTTTTTTCTTTGGGATCCTTTCCATAATCATCGTCTCAGTAAGAATCTAAAAAATCCCTTTCTATCTTCCTGGTAATTGCCGACAAGGCGGCGCGCAAGCCTGCGGATTTCTCTGCTTGATTTTGCGCCAGGCTTGTGAT
>CAZZNM010000127.1:0-2414 GCA_964655805.1 uncultured archaeon | reverse complement strand
CGTCCCCTAATTTCATTCTTTCTTCGACACTCATGGCTCTGAATTTTCTGAATGTCTCCTCATCCACATCCCTGACAGCAATCAGTGTTTTTTTCATGTGTATAACTTGTTAAACAAGTATATAAAGTTAACTCTCTGAGAGAACCTCTACAAGGCTGAATCCAAATCTCATAAACGAAGCGTGCGATAGAGAATCTTGTGCATGCCTCTGGCACGCGCGAGGAAGCAGAGAAAGAGATAAAGCTGTGGTTTCCTGGATTGAAGAAATGAATCTTTTGTATTTTTTAGAATATCTTTTCCAATTTATAACCTTTAAGATAGTCCTCAAAGCTTATTGGAGCTTTTATGCCAAATTCGGCAAGCAGATCTATTGTTTCGCTTATAGACAAATTAAGCTCTTTTGATATTTTCTCTAAGGACATTTTTCCTTCCCTCTGTTAACTGCTTCCTGGAGCTCTTCCATGTGCTCCTTTATGCGCCGCTTATGTTCTGCGATTGAACTCGTGGGTATATTTTATACCCAATGTGAAGAAACGTATGATGAATTTCCAACATTCAGTGGTCTATAAATCTTCTCGCATCTTTTAATGTTTTGAATTGGAAACCTCTATGGAAGTCTGTCCTTTTTCTTTGCTTACCGAGCGCCATTTTAGGTGTTTCGGAACGAGCGACACTGGCAATTCGAGGAAATGTTTAAATTATATAGAAAGCTGCTTTCTTATTGCGTTGATTTCAGATTCCTTGATTCTGGCAAGGACTTCTTTGCATTTCACCAGAAATCGCGGAGCTGTTCTTACCATATCATCGACAAATTCGTCTTTTACTTTCCTGTCGACATAGTATTGCGTGTCTATACGTGCCTGGAGAGATTTTTCCAGGAATTTGCATTCATCTTTGCTGAAGTGCACAGACAAGAACCTTCTCATGAATTCTATAGTGCACGCATGTATCTCACATTTTACACCAATTTTCATGAGAATTGCATAGAGTGAGAAATACATAGAATAATAGGCAGTAGAAACAGTCCAGTCCCTGCTGCCTTTGACTTTCTGCAAAGCATCTAAGGATTCCTCGGCCTTCAGAATATAGCCGTTTGCGAGATTGTTGTTAGGCTCTACGAGCTCTAGCCCATGTTCCTTTTCCATGCACCATCTAATCTTGTCCATAGTATTCCCTCAGGACCATATTGACAAATTCCTCTATGCTGGTGATTATAATATGATTTTTTAGTATTTCATTAATCAATACATCCTTGGTTTTCAATACACGCCTGAAAGCATCAGGTGAGTAGTTCTTTACATTTACCTGAATGCCGTAGAGCTTTGAGATCTCGTATATTTTATCCCTGTTGTACGTGCCTCCGACAAAGATGTCCAGATCAGAGTCCTTTTTCTGCGTTCCTTTGGCATAGCTTCCGAATACAACAACAATTCCTTTAAGAAATAGCTTCGCCTTTAGGAGTATTTCCTTTACCATAGGATTTTTCTTGAGAAAATTGGCTGTGCGTAGATGCTCAACAGCCACTATAAGGTTCTTTACAGACTCCAGATTATCAAGATTCAGCGAGAATTCCTTGTTCCTACCGACTGTAGTGCTTTTCAGAAAACCCTCATCCTCCAGCTTATTCAGAGTGTTGGCTACTGTCTTTTGGTTTAGTGACTTCTTCCGTGCAATATAACTGCCAGTAAAAGAACCTACGTAGTTTCCCAAAAACACTTCTATAACTGATAATCTCAGATCATCAAGTAACATATTACTTATATAAGTAAACTATTACTTAAAGCTTACTACGTCATAAAACATCTTGTACTTTGTGCCCATTTTATTAATCCTATGACGTCTGGATCATGCTTATAGATCACACGTTAATTAGAAAGAATCGGCACAGCAGAAAAAGCGAACAAGGAGAAGCGCGCGATAGGAAATTTGGTACACGTCTCTGGCAATCGCGAAGAAGCGGAGAAAGAGATAAGACTGTGGTTTCCTGAAATTGAAGTAACTGTTTCTGACAGAAATCTATTTATACACGAATAATCAATAATAATCATTATTAGTGATGAGTATATTTAACCGTTATTGATGATGAGATGAGTGAAAAGATAAAGCAGGATATTCTGAAGTTGCTTTCCCGAAGGCAATACGGTCTTACAATCGAGGAAGTGTCAAGGCAGCTGAAAATAAACCGCGCCACTGCTTCTAAGTATCTGTTCGCTTTGCAGGCAGAAAAAGTAATAGCCATGCGCGACGTCGGCAAGGCAAAGCTGCATTATCTGAAAAAATACTACGAGGTTGAGAAAGCATGAATGTTAAGAACGGATTCAACGGGTTTTTTAGCTTCGCCAGGACAGACTTTGAATCTGGCAATCATGCGAAAAGCAGTCTTGAGAGTTCCCTTGTAGAATATACTTGGACCT
>CAZZNM010000126.1:0-2442 GCA_964655805.1 uncultured archaeon | reverse complement strand
TACGATGATGCTGGAATCGATGAATCTACAATTGCCGTGTACAAGTACGTCAATGGATCTTGGGTTGCTATTCCATCTTCGGATATAATCTCTGTTGATACTGTTAATAACAAAATAATCTTTCGTGTTAGTCCAGGCACACCACATGCTGGATTTGCGCAGGCCGCACCTGCGCCTGCAGCGCCAACAGGCGGATCAGGTGGCGGGTCAGTTGAAGTAACACCAGCGACGACAACCACAATAACTCCTGAAACAACCCCTAAAACTGATGTTACAACCACAACGACTGCAACAACACTACCACAAACCACAACAACCTTGCCAGAAGAGACAGCAACATTACCGACGATAACGCCTGCGACTGCAGAACCTGGAAATTTAATTACAGGTTTCGTTGCTTTAGCCTCATCGCCAATCTCACTTGGAATTGGCATTGTGGCAATTGGCGCGGCTCTGACTCTTTATATAAAAAGAAAACGCGAAACTGCTAAAAAGCAGAATTATCCCGCGACTGGAGATTTGAATCCCCTGAGGGAGATTTGAACTCCCAACCTTTCGGTTTCTAGTAAGCGTCTACTGGTGAAAAATTCATGTAGAACTTTTCTACAGCCGAACGCTCTACCGTTGAGCTATCAGGGGTTAAAATTGAATATAGAAATGAGTAACGGATTATTTAAAAAGAAGTTATGTCTAAACTTCCTCCTCCTTGAGCTCGCGCGTCCATGAAGGATGGTTTTTTACTGGCTCTTCCTTCTTTGGCTCATACGGGTTTTCTTCATTTGGCTTCCATATGCACGTTACGGGACAGACGTCTATGCACTGAAAGTCATCCTTACACTTGTCAGGAATCAAGAACGCCTTGCCATCGCGCATTTCAAAAGCTACGAACGGGCAGACAGCGGCACAAGCGCCACAGCCTATGCATGTCTCTAAATCAACAAGAACGCGTATGTAAGTCATAGAATCACTAAGATATCTTTTGCCTCGGGCAAATATTTAAAGTTTAGAAAACTTTGATGAATGCACTACCTTCCGGCACTCTTCACAAACATAATCGTATATTATTTTCCATTCGCTAATTTCTGGATGCTTCGCTTGGATTATTTTTAAAATCGCATCTGGATTCGAAACCAGAGCTTTTTTGTATTCCTCTCGTGCCTCTTCTATGCTTATTTTCCTATGCTTAAGCACAGATTTAGCAAGCCAATCAACAAAAAGCTCAGCATCAATAAAAGGCCGCCATTCGCCGTCGTTGACCCAGATGTAATACCTCACTGAATCTGTGTCATTGCTGCTGCAAATCTTGCACTTCATTCTGCTCGCCCAGTAAAATGCCTGATAATTTCAATCCAAAGTCCTTTGCATTTTGCGTGTTTTCCTCTCTAAATATTCTAGAATTTTCTTCTATTCCATCTAGAATCGGTATAGCATTTCCAATCGCACATACTATCTTTCCATTTTCTAAAAATGTTTTTACGAAGTGTTTAGCGACTACGTCTTTATCGTAAGCAAAGCCCTTGCCGCCAACGAACAGCAGGGCATCGTATTTCTCAACACGTATCTCGCCGATAGTCATGTTTGGCAGGAAATTCTCGTTTGTCGTGTCGCCGTATGCTGATGTCTTTTGTTTACTTGCCACCAACACCAAAATATTCTTCGATGCAAACGCCTTGCGCATTTCATGGAACGTGTGCTCATCAAACCCGCGCTGCGGTATGACCATCGCGACGAATTTAGCCATTTGAATACGCCTCACGGAGTTTTCTCAGAGCATCACGTTTGTAAGTAGCTGCTGTATTTGATTCCCATTTACCTGTTTCGCTTAGAGATCCCAGGCCAGTTGCAATATTATCCTGATTTTCCCCGCCAATGAACCTTCTTAATACACTTCTTTCTGTAGATGATAAATCTTCTAAATAAGGCCTTCCTAAAATAACGTTTACCATTGCACCTTTTTCAGCTTCATCTTGCGGAATACCCTGGTCAACATAAAATAATATCCGTTCCTGCCATTTCTTGTCCAGAACTGTAGTGACTTCATGATACCGGCCAGCCCGGCTAAATATCCGTAAAATTTCTCTTCTGGAAGCAGGTTCTTTATTTGCAGGTCCCCCTTCGACAGATGGCATAAGATCTGCACTGTACTCATTCCAGGCACCAGAATCCCAGATTTCAATGCCATCGCCGATACCGACAAAATCTATACGATCAGAATAATCTCTCCATTCGCGTGGTATATAAATTCTGCCTTTGGTTCTCTGTGGATATGCATTCTTCCTGGCCATTGAAGGAAATTGTGCAGTAAATGTGTCCCGTGGATACATGCATATATACTTCTGACCATTGCTGTCGTCATCAAAGTCGCTCCTGAAAAATATCCATCTGTCTGTGGCTTGATATGTGTAAGGAATCAGGGCTTTTCCTGTGCGGTCTAAAGCCATT
>CAZZNM010000125.1:0-2515 GCA_964655805.1 uncultured archaeon | reverse complement strand
TCAAGTACAGCTGCCTTGTTTGGCGTTGATTCTGCATAATGTTCAATAGTAAGCACCAGTTCTTTACGTCTCATGTGCGGATTCTGCCTTTCGCTTATGACATTCATTTTCATCTAAATGTGATTCGCGGTAATGTTTAAAAAGGCAATCGAGAATCTGCGAATTCAAACCTTCAGCGCATACGTTCCAGGCGCAGTGATGCCCAATTTCTTTGCTAACTCTGACTCGACATCGAAAATAACAATAGTGCCCTTGAACGTCTGCGTTGTGTCGCCCTTGCACACAGGGCATATATTGCTCTTGACAATTCTTTTGCATTGTTTGCATGCGCGCCGTGCCATAATATCTATCTCTTGTTCTTTGGAAGATGATATCTGCAAAGAGCTTTGCTCTTTGAGATGCCAAAGAAACTTTGTTTCTTTGAGCAAGAGCTTTTCAAAGCGGCTTGACGTACCTTTGGTACGTCTTTTCACTCCGAAAAGATCTTATTACCTATCCTTTTTATCTTTCTTTTTCTTTTCTTTCTCGATCCAGTCCATGGAGCCGAGGCCTGGCTGCCTCATGGTAAGCGATATCTTGCTGCGGCCTTTGCCTAGGCTTACTCCGACCACGCGGGCGCGCACAAGGTCGCCCTCTTTCAGACGGTAGCCGGTTTTCTTGCCAACATATGTCGCGTTCTTTGGATCATAGCTGAGCTTGTCGTCCATGATCTGGCTGACATGGATTAACCCGTCAATCGGGCCGATTCTTGTGAACACGCCAAATTCAGTAATGTCTACGGCCTCGCCGACAACGACTTCATTAAGCTCTGGCCGATATAGAAGCACCTTGAATTCGGCAGGATAAAATATTGCGCCATCTTCTGGCAATATCTTCCCTTCGCCGACGCTGAGCACCTCGGTGACGGTAAGGAACACGCCTATGTCAGGATTCAGTTTGCCTTCTACAGCTTCTTGCAAGCTCTGCTTTACAGCCTCGTCTAGCTCGAGCTCGAACTTCATAGGCGGCACGCGCACTTCGTCTTTTATCGTAAGAATCTTGAACATATTTCTTCTCTCCTCTAGTAAAATAATGAAAATCAAAGAATATATTTTTCTGTGCAAAAGAGGTTTTAAAGATATCGAAGCTCGCACATTACAACGCAAGTATCAACGGCGCTAAAATTATTGAAAGGGTATTCATGACCTTGATCAATGAATTGATAGCTGGAGCAGCAGTGTCCTTCGCGGGGTCCCCTACTGTGTCGCCGACTACTGCAGCCTTGTGGGCGTCGCTTCCCTTGCCGCCAAGATTGCCTATCTCGATATATTTCTTTGCATTGTCCCATGCAGCACCGCCAGTTGCTAGCGTTAGCGCGAGCAAGAGCCCGGATGCTATGCTGCCGATAAGCAGGCCTGCAAGTGCTTCTGCGCCAAGAAGGAAGCCAACAAGTATTGGCGCCAGTACTGCAATCAGCGCAGGTATCATTAATTCGTGCAACGCTGCCTTTGTTGATATATCCACGCACGCTGCATAATCCGGTTTTCCTGTGCCTTTCATCAAACCTGGAATCTCACGAAATTGCCTGCGAACTTCCTTGACTATAAGATGAGCAGCGCGGCCGACTGCGCGCATGAGATACGAAGAGAAGAGAAACGGTATTGCTGCGCCAATAAGTAAGCCGACAAGCACTGTTGGCTGCATGATGTTAACGCTTGTGAGCCCGACTTCTTCTGCAAAAGCAGCTAAAAGCGCCAGAGCAGAAATCGCTGCTGAAGCAATGGCAACACCCTTTGTCGTCGCTTTAGTCGTGTTGCCTACAGCATCTAGTGCATCTGTGTTGCTTCTATAGCTCTTTGGCATTTTTGCCATTTCCGCGATGCCGCCGGCATTATCAGTTATAGGGCCATAGCTGTCGATGGACATCGTCATTCCAGTAATGGCTAGCAGCCCGAGCGCTGCTATTGCAATGCCAAGAACGCCCGCAAAATGAAAGGAGATTAGTATTGCAGCGCTTATCGTGAGCACTGGCACTATTGTTGACTGCATGCCAGTAGCTATCCCTGCTATTATATTCGTTGCAGCGCCTGTTTCGCTGGCTTTTGCAATCTCCATCACCGGTTTCTTGTCCCTGCTTGTATAGTACTCGGTTACATAAGATATTACAAGCGTCGTTGCCAATCCTGTTAGCGCTGCAATGAACAGATCAAACCTGTTAAAATAATATGACACAACTAGAAAGCCTACGGCGGCAAGCGCAGCAGAGACGTATAGACCGCGGCTCAGCGCAGACCATATCTCGCTTTTTTTCGTCGCCTTGACAAAAAATATACCAATTATAGATGCAATAATACCGACAGCTGCAATAGCAAGCACATAAGTAATGCCGCCAGCTCCAAGCGCCGCATATGCAAGCAGCATAGCAGCAAGTATTGTCACAACATAGCTCTCGAATAAATCTGCGCCCATGCCAGCGCAGTCACCGACGTTATCGCCGACGTTATCTGCGATAACAGCCGGATTCCTTGGATCATCT
>CAZZNM010000124.1:0-2516 GCA_964655805.1 uncultured archaeon | reverse complement strand
GCTGATTTCATAATCTTCCAGGGCCTGTTGTTCAGCTGGATATTCTCTATGCTTGAATCCGGATCCAGCCACGGTGCATCTGTCTCAAGAAGCATCCTCTCAAGCGGCGTCTCTCGTGCTAGCAGGGGATGCTTTTTTGTCCAGCATATGCTTGTTGCGTACGAGATGTAGTAGCCAAGCTCCAACGCTTCTTTCAGATTATTTTCGTTGCCAGAGAAACAGTGCATCATTACGCGCTTTGCATTGCTTTCTGAAAGAATTTTTATTGTATCATTTATTGCCTTTATTTCTCCATTTCTAGAATGAACGACAACAGGCAGATTCAATTCTTCTGCAAGCGTAAGCATTTCAGAAAAAATCTCCTTCGTCTCTTCATAGTTGTGCGTTGCCTTCATGCCATCCAATCCAATCTCGCCAACAGCTACAATGTTTTCTTTATTTGCTTTAATGAAATCTGCGTAAGCATCATTGTAGACTTGTATTTCCATAGGGTGCACACCTAAACATATGTAAAGCGTATCGGAAAACTTCTTTTTTAATGCAAGTACCTTTTCAGCTTCCTGAACATTCAGTGCAGAAGTAACTATGGCCTCAACCCCTTTTTTCTTGCTTTCTTCTATAGCTGCTTCAGGGTTTTCTATGTAGTCAATATGGCAATGGCTGTCGATCATACAGAAGGCCTTACTCTGACCACGTCTCGATGAACCTGTCCACCATTTCGTCGAAGAAGCTCGCCTTATGCGCAATGAGATATTTTACTATATTTTCCGGGTTGTTCACGCTGTACAGCCTCTGCCTGCCCTTTTTCACGTATCTTATGACTCCTCTGGCAGACAGATTTTTCAAGTACCACGAGAGCGTCGAGCTTTGTATGCCCAGCATCCCGGATATGTCCTGCGGATTCGCGGTCTTTTTCTGCAGCATGTAAACAAGAATGTGCCTAACCTTTTCCTGACGCAACAAAGAGAGTATCTCCCGCTCTTCGTCTTCCCAGTTCTTTGTCAGAGCATAATATCGGACATATTTCCTGTCCTTTTCCAGTCTGATCAGTCCATGGCGGTGAAGATAATGAATGTGATAGTCAAGAGTGCCTATGGCTATGCTTGTTCTTCTCTGGATCTCCCTGAAGTGTATGCCAGGATTCTGCTCAATGCATTCATATATCCTTCTTCGCATCTCGAGATCCAATATCATAGTATTCTTCCAACATCTCATTCAGCTTCATGGAGATTGTAATTATTGCCTTTTGAACAGTACAAGGAAAAATGCCAAAATCATGAGCAGTTCAAAGCCCTGCGCAGCTATGCCAATAAACTGATAGCCACCAAGAAAGAAATTATCAATAATATTCAAAACGCTCTTGAGCGTAAAGAATAGGAACGCAAGTGCTATGACGAAAAGCTTTTTGTCGCCCTTTCTGTTGTAAGCTGCAAAGGACACAGCTGAGAGGACAGCCCCCACAGCGCCGACAAGGGTTAGCGTTACATCGTATGCGCTGAAACGAAAGTCACGGCCGCCTAACGTAAAATCGAACTGATCAGTATGCACTTTTTCGACCAGAAGAATATAAAGGATGGTTACTGCAATAATCGCTGCGTAAATCATGTGCTCATTCTGAATTTTCATACTCTATAGATGCATCGAAAGAAATAAAAAGGGGGGTATGGCGTTTGGCGGTTTACGCCAAACAATCACCCCGATTTATAGCAATACAAGGAAATAAACAGCATATTACTTCCTTGTTTGCTATAAGTGAAGCAAATGCATAATATCCTAATTATTTATTTGCTTCACATTAATTAAATTCTGTGGAGGTTGCATAGGCTTATTGAATTTCCTTGTATTTCATTTATAATATGGCTTTTGGTACACATATGAAATATTGGTACAAGATTGAAAAATTAGTACAGTCGTAGAATCAGATATTTTTCATGCTTTACTGATTGAATTTTGTAATTTAATAAACAAAATAATTAGCGCCAGGGCTCTGACTATTCTTTTCCTCTTAGCAAAGGAACAAAGGCATAGTAACCAAGAAATGTTTTCTTTATTTCCTTATTTTTCTCAACAAGAATCATCTCATCGCCGACCGGGATAACCAATCTTCCGCCTTCTTTCAGCTGTGCGATAAGCGCGTCTGGTATCTCACGCGCAGAGGCAGTGACAATGATGCGATCATACGGTGCTTCATCAGGCCAGCCGTTTGCTCCATCGCTATGAATCACTGAAACATTCTGGTAGCCACATTTTTTGATGTTGTTTCTTGAAAATTCTACAAGACGCGGCTTTCTTTCCAAAGTAATTATTTTGCCTGGCTTAACCACTTCTGCAAGTATTGCTGCCTGATAGCCAGAGCCCGCGCCAATCTCAAGCACTTTATGGCCTTTTCTTGGCTGCAGGGCTTCGGTCATGGCAGCGACGGTGAGGGGCTGTGATATTGTCTGTCCCTCGCGGATTGGCAATGGCTCATTGACGTAAGCTTGTTTAATGAATTCCTTTTCGACAAAGTTCTCGCG
>CAZZNM010000123.1:0-2550 GCA_964655805.1 uncultured archaeon | reverse complement strand
CTGAATCAGCTGCGCAATGAAGGCGCTATTGAGCGTCGCACTTATCGGATACTTTACAAAACTTCAAAGAGCGGATTCTTCCGCAGCAAATCGCACTTGATGACGCATATCGAGAGAAACAACATGCTTAAAAAGGACATGACTAAGGAGAAGGTGGAATGATTGTGTTGAAACGCCGGAGATTGCAAAAAACTGATTACAGCCAGAGATTGGTACTGCTCAAATCAGGAAAAATCCGGTTAGTTGTCAGAAGGAAGCATAACAACGTGCATGTGCAGTTCGTACACTATGAGGTCAAGGGCGATAGGACGCTTGTAGAAGAGATATCGCGCAATCTTGCGAAATATGGGTGGAAGATGCATTGCGGCAGCATCCCTGCTGCGTATCTTACAGGTCTGCTTGCCGGTAAGAAGGCGCTGCAAAAAACTATCACCAGCTGTGTCGCTGACATTGGCCTGCACGCAGCAAACAGCAGCGTACTGTACGCGGCTGTGAAAGGCGTTGTTGACGCTGGTGTAGACGTGCCTTTTGGGTTTGCCCTTCCGGAGGATCGGATTAATGGAAGTCATATTGCATCGTACGCTAAATTATTGAAAAAAGATAATAAAAAATATAGCAAACAATTTTCTAGTTACATAAAAGCAGGCGCTGATCCTGAGAACATTGCACAGCACTTCGAAGAAGTAAAGGCAAATATACTGAAGAATTTTCCTGAAAAGCGCAGAATAGAGGCATGACCATGAGAGATATGAGAGGACCACGAGAAAACAGAAGTTCGGTAGAAGACTGGAAACCAAGAACACAGCTTGGAAGGGATGTGTTCGAGGGCCGGATAGAATCAATAGATGAAATCTTCGCCACAGGCAAAAAGATCAAAGAACCTGAGATTGTAGACAAGCTGCTCCCTGGACTGCAGAGCGATATAATATTTATTGGCGGCTCGCCTGGCAAGGGCGGTGGCAGCAGGAGAACGCCGACAAAAAGGACAGCTAGAATGCACCGTTCAGGAAGGCGATATAGAATATCTGCGTTTATCGTGCTTGGCACGACAGGGTATTTGGGCATTGGCAAGAGTACATCGCTTGAGCACAGGACAGCTATAGCAAAGGCCACGCAGGCAGCAAAGCTGAACATAATACCTATAAAGCTTGGCTGCGGCTCATGGGAGTGCGCCTGCGGGGGCAGTCATTCAATACCATTTACAGTTGTAGGCAAAGCAGGTTCTGTGAGGATTGTAATGAAGCCTGCGCCTAAAGGGCTTGGACTGTGTATAAGCAATGAGGCGAAAAAAGCGCTCAACATCGCAGGCGTAAAAGACATATGGAGCAAGGACTATGGCCAGTCCCGCACGCGAATGAATTACATAATTGCGATATACAACGCCTTCAAGAAAATTAACAGGACAAAACTTCCCGGCTCAGAGCCGCACGAAATAAAGGAAGAACTAAACGAGGAGGTTAGCGTATAATGTTGGCAGCAATCCGATTGAGGGGTCATATTTACAGAAACAGACCGCAGGAAGACACACTCAGCATGCTCGGCCTGAAAAAAGTTCACACTGTAGTTGTGCTGCCTGAAAGCCAGGTCATCAAGGGCATGTTGAAGAACGCGGAAGATTTTATTGCATGGGGCGAACTGAACAAGGAGTTGGAGCAAAGCATTGGCGGAAAGAAAATCCACCACATGAAGCCGCCAAAGAAGGGCTACAAGTCATTGAAGAAGCATTTTCCTAAGGGCGACTTGGGCTACCGCGGCGCTGCGATAAACGACTTGATCAAGAGGATGATGTAGATGCAAGAATTTGTAAGTGTGGTCATCGGGGACAGAAATAATTATTACTTTGTTGAAGAAAGAGACGGAATGTATGCCGGTTTTCTGGTGCCAGTCAAGACAGAGATGATACCAAGAGAAACTCCATACGAAGCTGCAGTAAGGGCAGCAAAGTATATGCTTGGAATGGATGTGCTGGTAAGAACAGGAAAACCTTATACAGAGCAGCTTGAAGAAATAAGAGTATTTCATCTTTGGGCAGAGCCTCTGGGTTTTGCAGGCGATGACAATTACCCGAAGGTACGCGTAAGCGTAGATGAAATCGGCAAAAGCGATTTAGCAAGATACGTTCCACAAATTATGACTGAATTAGGATTAATGGTGAATTGATATGCCATCAAAATTCAGACGCAAAATAACACGTCAGCGCGGCCAACGTAGTCATGGCTGGGGCGCGAAGAAAAAACATCGCGGCAAGGGCAGCCGCGGCGGCAAGGGCTGGGGCGGCTCGACAAAGCACAAGCGAAGCTACATTTATACTTATGAACCAGACCACTTCGGCTACAGGGGCTTTCATTCGCTGAAGAAAAAAGGAAAAGCAATAAATGTCGGCGATCTTGAAGGCCTTCTTGCCGAAGGCAAGAACGAAATTGATCTTAACGAATTAGGTTATACAAAGTTATTGTCGAAAGGAAATATTTCTTCTGCTATCGTCGTCAAAGTAACTAAATCTTCGCCAAAAGCTAAAGAAAAAATCGAAAAGGCTGGAGGCAAGATAAT
>CAZZNM010000122.1:0-2575 GCA_964655805.1 uncultured archaeon | reverse complement strand
TAATATTCTATGTGTTATCACCACGGCGACCTTGTCGCGCAGCTCGATGCGCGAGTCTTTCAGAAGTTTCAGTATCTTTTCCTCGTTGAATGAGCCATGCTTTGTCAGATTTTCCCTTTCTCGGATGAGCGCAGTTTTTATCGCCTCTATACTTCCGGATCTGATTTCTTTCCTTATGTACCTCGCCAGCGCAGAGTAATTCACTATATTCTGCAGCAATGCGTTGACAAGAAACGGCCGCTTGTTGAGCACATCCCTGACTCTGCGCGCCGTTGATTTTGTTCCATTCAGAGCATCTTTTGCCATATATGTAACATTTGGTTCGCATGGATATTTAAGGATATGTCACATATACTGAAAGAAAATGGGGTGTTTTATATCAACAACGTCCTTATTGAACCAGCCTACTCAAGCAACCATGTAGATCATATCCATAGGCTGATACATGATAATAAGACCGATTCGCAGGGCAAATTCAGACTAATTCCACTTAGTAGGGGTGAGATTGCGCAAATATTGGATAAGTTCTATGTTATTGAATTGACAGGAGTGCCTATTGCATGCGGCTCGGCTGTAGATTATGAGTGGGAAGGCGAATGGTCAGTCGAGATAAGAAGCATTGCTGTAGATAAGGGTTTCCAGGGTCAAGGACTAGGAAAGAAGCTTATAGGCTATGGCAAGGAAAGAGCAGGTGAAATGCTAAAGCCATACGGCACACTATATGAAAGTGTTTATGCTACTGTTAGTAAAGACGCACCGGATGCCATAGCCGCATTTGAGAGAAATGGTTTTGAATTTGTTGCGGACAGATCGATACCCAAAATAATGCGTGATTGCATGAGATGTCCATTGTATAACAATGGTTGCAACGAGGCCACGTATGCAGCACCACTTATACATTCTCCGTCCGGACTTTTAGTGCCTGATTCATATCATTCAAGCCAGAACGGGTCAGCTTATTCAGGCCTCCGAGAACCGAGAGCAGTCCAGTGAATCTTTCGCTATGCATGAATTTTATTTTGTTCCTTCCCATTGGCTGAATAATAAATATATGTTCGCCATCCAAAATGCCAGGAAAAAGCAGGCGCCCGACCCATCTGAATTCTTTGTTGGGATTTATTTTTGTTATAGTGGCATTAAATCTCATTCCCCTACTATTCTCTGGCTTTACGTAAACTTTCAATTTCTCACCAACAGCAATTTTTCCTTTGACTTCGCGAACAAAAGGATTCCATTCAGGATAGCGCGGGAAGTCAATAAGAATGCTCCAAACCCTTTCGGGAGATGCATTAATGATAATTTCTGTACGGACATCTTTCATAATAATCGAGTTCAATCAAATTTATATTCTAATTTCTCCAGTATCTTCTTCATTTTAAGCGAGTCTTGCCATGTGATCGGCGACTCGCAGATGATTGTTGCATTTAGCTTGCTTTCCAATAAAGCCTGTGCAAACTCTTTGAAATCTGGCTTTTCATTGAGCACTAAATGTCGGCGTTCGCCCTGCGGTCCGAATTCAACACCAGAGAATTGGAAATGAATATGGCTTCTTTTTAATTTTCTGATTTTTGAGAAGATATAATAATAATCTACTTTTCCCTGATTTCTTGCGTAAATATGACAGATGTCAACACAAAGATTACATTTCAATTCCTTGGACAAAGCAATTATTTCTTCAAGCGTGCCAAATTGCGAGATACGACCCATTGTTTCCGGCGCAATTTCCACGTTCCATCCTTTATTCCTTATTATTTTCAGCATTTCGTCAATTTCATTCTTAATTAAATCATAAGTTTCCTCCTTGCTATGTTTGCCATAAAATCCAGGATGAAAAACGACTGGCGAGGCATGCATGTAATGAGCAAGCTCTGCGCTTCGCAAGATGCGCTGCTTGCTTTCCGCGATTTTCTGTTTATTTTCTGAAGAGAGATTTATGTAGTAAGGCGCATGCACTGAAAGCATTATTTTTTGTTTTATTTTTTCTTCACCTATCTGCTTCGCCAGCTCGTCGCTCATGTGTATGCCATGCGTGAACTGGACCTCCATGCTTTGCAGGCCTAGTTTCTTTATTGTTGCAATGCCTTCCAAAGTGCTTTTTTCAGGCGAGCCGGCAGGGCCGAGTAGGATTTGTTGCATAACATGAATTTGCAGAAAAAAGAATTAAAGATGTATCTGATTTAGTTCTTTTGGCTTAATTATGCGATATTCTTCTGACAAGAGGGCAGATGTCTTTGAGTCTATATCCCTGTTTAGATCAAAGATGTACGCCGGAGACCTAGAGCCTTTGTAAGTTGTTGTACCTTCACATTTCGCTTCAAATCTTCTTCCCCTAAAGATTTCCTCAGCTTTATCCAGACCCCTTCCATTAAGATCCAACAAAACATACTTTGGCATCTAAGAACATTGATGATAAAATATTTATTTTTTCGTCACAAACCGGATGTCACTGGCCATCACTGTCCTGCGGTTGGCGTGCCTACTGATCTTTATCGCGCGCTCGGCTATCTCTATGCCATATTCCTCGATGACGTCGCGCAGCTCTTCTACCGCGTCCTTGGAGATGCGCTTTGCGCCC
>CAZZNM010000121.1:0-2595 GCA_964655805.1 uncultured archaeon | reverse complement strand
TTGTCAACCATTTCGCGTGGCCTGAGCGGCGAGTTTATCTTGTACAGCAAACCATTTTCTGATTTCATTATGTTCATATCCAGAATTATATGGTGTGGCGTTGCGCCGCACGTAACGCGAATGTGTTTTTTTGCTTCTCTTACAAGGTCAACTGCCTCTGGCACAGAAATGTGGGCAATATGAAGTGTACCACTAAATTCAGTAGAACGTGCAATGCTTATCTGATCCCTTACTGACTCGACTTCTGCTTCAGGCGGTCGTGCATATGCCTGAGTTATCGGATTTCTAGGGTCCCACAAATCTGGTTTTAGCAAGCTTTCTTTTTCGCAGTGGACTGTCAGAACTCCTTCGTACCCGCAATCTCTCAGCGTTGCATAAATTCTTTGTTGATCCTTGACGTCAATAATGCCTATGTTGCCTACAGAATGCCCTGCATAGAGCTTGAAGCCGATTACCTGAGGAAAGAATTCTTTGTATGTATCTACTGCTTCTTTAATCTGGCTTATATCTGCAGTCATAGCCATGCGAACGCCATAAAAAACAGACGAATTTGACTTTTCTGCAATCTTCAATCTTTCAACAACCTGCTCCCTGTTTGTGATGGGCGGGTCTGTGTTTGGCATGTCGAAAATTGCTGTGAACCCTGCGCGCTCAGCAACAGAAAGCGCATGACTTATTGTCTCTTTATATGCTTGCTTTCCATCACGACAATGAACATGAGGATCGATGAACATCAAGTATCAATAATTGCTTATTCTTTAAAAGGAATGGTTATAATAAATAAAATATTCTTTCTCTTTAGAGGGGTGTGGGGAGACTTTTCTCTTTCTTTACACCTTTAAGTTCTCTAATTATGCAGTTCCTCTTTTCTGCTTGATTTCAGCCGGTGGTAATTTCCAAACTCAGTTAATTGCTGCGCTAATTTTGCATCTATAACAGGACCTTCAACGCATGCCCTAATCCCAATAGGATCAATGCAACAATGGCCACAGATGCCAAAGCCGCATTTCATATAGCGCTCTATGCTGATTTCACAATCCGCATTATTCTTCACACAAATATCTGCAACCTTTTTCAGCATCATCTCAGGCCCGCATGCAAATACCTTATCGATTTTCTCCTTGCGGAGCATTTCTTCCAATGCATCTGTTGTCCTGCCCTTCATTCCATAGCTGCCGTCGTCTGTTGTTATTATAAACTTGCTTGCCAATTTCTTTATCCTGTTTTCATAAATCAGCCTGTCTTTTGTTCTTGCACCATTAATGAACATCACTTCTATTCCTCTCTCCTTCGCATGCTCGGCGAGCAGCGCTAGCGAAGCTGCGCCGTAGCCGCCGCCAATCATAACTATTTTTTCTAAATCATTATTCAAATTATAGCTTGTGCCATAAGGCCCTCTGAAACCGATCTCATCGCCGACTTTCATGCTGCAAAGCTTACCAGAAAAGGGCCCTACATCAGCAACCGTCAAGCCAAAGCCATCTTTTTCAATGTAAGCTAAAGCAAATGGCTTTTCATCCATCCGCGGAATCCAAAGCATTACGAACTGACCGGGCTTTGCTTCTATTTGCTTGCCTAAAAAAATACTCTTTATGCCATCTGCCTCGTCAATCACTTTTGTTATTTTTGCCATTTCAGGTTTTTCCATGAGCAATACCTATTATATCATCTAACTTTCTATACCCGTGTCCTGAAAGAAATTCTGATATCTCCTGAGACACTTTCTTGAAAACCTCGATGCCCCTATAATAAATTGCAGTGCCTATCTGCACAGCAGATGCACCGGCCATCATCAGCTCGATGGCGTCTTTGCCATAGGTTACGCCGCCTATTCCTATTATTGGCACATCAACTGATTCATAAATGTCGTATACGCATTTTACAGCTGCTGGCTTTATTGATGGCCCGCTTATGCCGCCTTCTTTGTTGTGCAGCACAGGCTTAGCTGTTTCTATATCGATGACCATTCCGGGTATTGTGTTTATCGCTGATATGGCATCAGCACCTGCTTCTTCTACTGCTATGGCAATCTCTTTTATGTCCGGTACGTTTGGCGCAAGCTTGGCTATCACCGGTATCCTTGTGTTGTTCTTTACTATTTCTATTACATCTGCCGAATCTTTTGCAAATAAGGCAAAAGGCAATCCAAAATCGCTTGTTGTATTTGGGCAGGACAAATTCACTTCTATTAACGGTGGCTTTGCTTCGGATATATTCTGAGCAACATAGCCAAACTCTTCTTTAGTGCCGCCAAAGATGCTTGCTATTACAGGCGACGGTGAATTCCTAATGGCAAACTTGATTTCATCTATTGTGCCTTCGACACCAGAATTGGGCAAGCCAACTGCATTAAGAAAACCGCCCTCAAATTCGACGAGTATTGGGTTGCTGTGGCCCTCGCGCTCCCTCGGGCCGATGGATTTTGACACAACCGCACCGGCGCCGTTTTTTGCCGCAAAGACCAATGCAGAGCCGGAAACACCTACTATGCCGGATGCCAATATAGTTGGATTAATTAATTTAATTCCGCAGATATTTGTTGTGATGTCTGGCATCTAATCACGCAGTTTAATTGCACCATACCTATCATAATAG
>CAZZNM010000120.1:0-2603 GCA_964655805.1 uncultured archaeon | reverse complement strand
GCTGCTCCTTATGGCAGGCTCGGTGTTTTACCTTAAACTTCTCTTCAGCAATCCGCCGCAGAGAACACTTTTTCAGAAGACGTTGAGATCGTGGGACAAGGGAATAGCTGTTACGTTTATCACGGGACTTATAATGCTCCCGTTCTATCTTGGCATAGTTTAATGCTTAAAAAGATTACCATGAATAGTGCGCAGAGATAAAATGGTCTAGACTTACGGAGTAAGGGTAGTATGAGATGCACGTCGTGCCATGATAACCTGCTTTCAGAGGACAATTTCACAAAATTCCTGTGTCCATCCTGCAGCAAAAGCGTAGTCGTCAGGTGCCTGAAATGCAGACGCAAGAGCAATGCTTATATTTGCAAGGAATGCGGCTTCGAGGGCCCATAAGCTCCTTTTCCAGAGCGATAAGAAGTACCAAAAGCAGCAAGCTACCCGCGGCAGGAAGCCACCGAAGGTGGCTTATTGCAACGGTAGCTTATTGGAATGGTACTTCATGCCGTTCGAAAAGTAGCTTGCAGTCAAAAAGAACTATAGAAAATATTATGTGATGTCTATGGGAACAGTAGCATTAACGTTCAGGATAATGCCAGAATCAGCGGATACAGATCTGGCTAAAATCAAGGACGAAATAAAGAAGATTGTATCAAAACACGGAAACATGGAACTTAAAGCCATAGATGAAGAGCCGGTTGCTTTTGGATTAAAGGCAATAGAGCTTCTAATTACAATGCCCGACAAGATAAGCGGCACTGACAAATTGGAGGAGCAGATTTCTGCAATTTCTGGCGTAGCAAGCGTCGAGGCTGGCGATGTTACGCTGCTGTAATTAAGCTTCTATGTTGAATTCCTTGTTTTTGCCGCAGCAGGAATCCATGTTTTTTGTCTTCAGGGGAAGGAGAATGCACAACAGTTATCTTTTCTTTTAAACCTTTTTCCTTCAGCATTTTATGCAGTTCATGATAGTCCTTGGATTTGACTATAACATTATCTCCTCTAACAGCTATCCACATACCAACATTCTTTTTCTTTATCTCTTCTATATCTATCATAATGTTATTTAGAAACAAGCTGATTTAAACTTTCTTTCTATAGCTTAGTCATGGAGCTTCATGAAAAGATTCACTCCACGTTCGCGGCAGTTGCAACAAGCATGGGTTATAACGAGGTTCACGGACGCATTATTTCTGTCCTTATGGTAGCTGGCAAGCCGCTTTCCTCTGAGGAACTGAGCAGGGAAACTGGGTATTCGCCTTCTGCGATATCTTTATCATTGGACTTGCTCGAGCTTGTTGGCATCGTCAAAAAACTGAAGAACGCAGGCGACCGCCGCGTATATGCGCAAATGGACGGCGACCTGCTGGAAGGACTGAGAAATGCCTTTTTCTTCAAGATAAAGAAGAACATTGCGAGCACGCTTTCCGAGTTCGAAAGCCACAGGCATAGCGCTGACGTCGATACGCTGAAGACGATAGAGGCGCTGGAGCACGAGGTGCGCAGATTTGGCGAATATATTGACCGGCTAATAAAGGTCGAGCCGCCAAAGTAAGATGGTAGTTTTTAAATAAAACGGTCTAGACTTTTTCCAAGGCAGGAAGCAACTGGGAAAAAGGTAGCTATTAAACGCTTTTTCTGCAATAATTAATTGTAGGTTATGGGGATTCAGCTTACTGCGCTGGTCGAGGGCAAAGAGATTAAGCTCTCTAATCTTATTGATAAAAAAATTGCCATAGACAGCTTCAACTGGATATACCAGTTTCTTTCTATTATACGGCAGAAAGACGGCACGCCATTAAAAGACAGCAAAGATCGAGTGACTTCTCATTTATCTGGCTTGTTCTATCGCACGACAAAACTGATGGCTGTCGGAGTAAAGCCCATATATGTCTTTGACGGCAAGATGCCTGAGTTCAAGCGCGCAACTGCTGCGCAGCGCCGCGACGTGCGCGCAGAAGCAGCGCGCGAGTGGAAAGAAGCTCTGGCACGCGGAGATTTGGAAGAGGCGAGAAAGTATGCGCAACGCGCGTCAGAACTGACAGATGAGATGATTCGCGACAGCAAGCATTTGCTAAAAGCACTAGGCGTGCCGGCAATACAGGCGCCATCTGAAGGAGAGGCATTGTGCTCACTGATGGTACAGAAAGGTGATGTTTACGCTGCTGCCACACAGGATTACGATTCCCTGCTTTTTGGCTGCGACCGGCTTGTCAGAAATCTATCTATAACAGGAAAGAGAAAACGCGGCAAGGAAATAATCAATGTCGAGCCAGAGCTCATACTGCTCAAAGATATGCTCGAGGGTCTTGGCATAAGCCACAACCAGCTTATAATATTGGGCATACTTGTGGGCACCGACTACAATCCAGGCGGGGTCAGCGGCTATGGCCCGAAAAAAGCGCTGGAGCTGGTGAAGCGCAAGAAGACGCTAAAAGCAGTACTTGCTGAAGTTATCTGGGACTTTGATGTTGCTGCAGAAGAGATATATGACTTCTTTAGAAAACCGCTGCAATCAGAATACAACATTGAGTTTAGCGATGTTGACGAAGAGGCAGTAAAACGCCTGCTTTGTGATGAGCATGATTTCTCAGAAGAGCGGATAGACT
>CAZZNM010000119.1:0-2658 GCA_964655805.1 uncultured archaeon | reverse complement strand
TTGAGGTCGTCTATTTCTTGGGCTGTACAGTTACAACCGATGAATATATCGGCATTCGGCAGGCCCTCGACAGTTGTAGAGAAGTCCACTGTATCTGATAGCAACGACCTCAATGTACTTTCTATCGCCACTTTGTCGTTGTCTCTTAGATAAATCTGAAGAACTGTTCTATCCATGGATACGAGTGCGTCTTGCACATCTGCCTGAAGTAGTGCAAGATTCCAGTCATTACTGGAAGAGATTGTAAAGAAATACGATAGCGATGACAGCAGTATCAAAGAAGCTATAATTGCCTCAAGTATGCGTACAAAGCCCTTCATAATTATTATTCCTCGCGCGGATTCCTCATGTCTGTATTTGTCCCGTTTATTATTTGAAATGCGCATCCTGTGCATGAGAAGTTGGGAATTGCATCGCTTGCATTTCCTTTGCCCCATATAGTGACATTGAAATATTTGTTCAGCGTCTGGTTGCTGAAGTTGATGAAGAGCTCGTATGCACATTGCCCGCTGATATTCATAAGTTTATTTTCTTTTGTGGCTAAATAAATCTCTTTTATAATAGAATAAGCCCCCTAATGCAATGAGTCCTAATAAAACATATGTTCCATAGGTTTCGAGATAATACGCAGTAGGATCAAACTTCACAGGAGTAGCTTCAAATCCATCTCCTGTAGAGCCCCCAAGAAAGGTTATTTCTCCAGTATCTGCATCCACAGTAACTTCAGCTATTCCGCCTCTACCTTCAAGCGTTGCTAGGTACACTAGCTTGCCATTTATTATCTGGGGGGATATGCCGGTTATTTCTGCTCCTTTATAATTCTGGCTAAGGACCCACTTTGCTTGGTCTTTCGAGAGAGTTGGGATCATGTCTATTTTGGAGGCTGGGATTGAGTATTTTAATTCTTTACTAATAATTTCTCCATTTCGAAGATATATTACAAAATAGAATCCATCGTATGGTACAACTATGTTATTTACATATCTTTGCCAAAATACTTTATATGTAGAATCGTCTCCCTGAACATATTCTACTCTTCCCGCAAATACCAACCTGTACTCGCTCTTGATTTCATCAGAAACTTCTTTTTGGAAAAAATCAAGTGCCATTTGTTTAGCTTGAGCTTCTGTCAGAATTTCTTGTGCAAATGAAATAGAAGCCACCAAAGACATGAAAGTTATTATCCATATACCGTAAAAAAATCTATTATTCATGCTTTTTCACCTCTCATTTAATTAAAGTCTGATCACAACCATTCGGAGTAGAATTCACTAGAATTGGATGTGCGCAATTTTCTGTACCATTCCCACAATTTTGTTGTACACAATCTGCAGTATTGGCATTTAATGCTGCATTCCGTATAGTAGCCCCAGCACTAATATTCCCCCAGAAGCAAGTAACGAAATTTTCTGAATGATGGTGCAGAACATCGCTGCCGCAGTTGCAATTATTACAGCTATTTGTTATGTTGGTTCCCAAGAACCCCAAATAACAATCTGCCCCTTCATCAGTGAATGCCTTGGATAGCCAATTATTCAATGGACAGCCGGTTAATGTAGTAGAATTGTCGCCTCCAAAAGATGACGTCACCCGAGAACCACCACAATCAGGTCAACTGGGTTCCCGTTGTAAACAGCGTGTCTTGTTGTTACAAATTGAGGCCGTATAAGGCTTACAACAGGCGGTTCGCAGTTGAGTATTTCTGTACTTCCGTTTATTATGATCATGAAATCGTAGTCCAGCATCTTTGCTCTTAATTTATTATAGTCATTTTCGCATAGCGCTGAAAGTTGAGATACCTTTGCACTATCAAGCATGTAGTCATCGCTTTCAAGGCCAATGCGCGCAACATCGTCTATTGCCAGCAAGTGCCAATTAGTAGGATAACCTTTGTCAAGAAGAAGCTCTGATATCTGGTAACTTGTTGACTGCAGATTTGCGGCCAATGATTTTTCCTGCAGAACCGGCAGGTTCCCTATTATGGATAGCGTTATGAAACTGATTGTACTGACAAATAAGAAGGCAGACAAAATGAACTCAATATCAGCTACGGCTTTCATAAAAATATTATCCCCACCTTCTTAAAAAATTCAGAAAAGTGCTTATATGAATTTGAAAACGTGCACAGCACCCATGAATATCAGAATGCCTGCCATAAGCATTATCATACTGTGCTTCATGCCTGCTGCCACAGAGTCCGAAGCTATCTGGCCTGCTATAAGACCGGAAAATAACCCTTGCACAATTATCATTGTGAAGAAAAGCGAACGGTAGTAAGCAGACGGCTCTGTTTTCTGGCCAAAACCAAAGGTTGCAGAGACTGCAAAGAACGTATTACATCCGATGCAAGCTGTGTCACTGCTCCTTATACATGGATCGCAGGGATTCGGGCTTGAGCTCTTTACAAGCGCAAAACTTGATTGCGACTCGAGCAACGGCGTCAGGAATTTTACCAGAGAAATGGTTATTCCTAGAAAAATGAAAAATATTGCATACATCATCATTACCTGCTGATTCAGAAGCGCAGATTTTTCTGCCTGAACATCACGCAGCAATTCAATATTATTTGCAAGAGATTCCATGGTCTCTTCCACCTTACCCCCGGACTTGTTGGCCTGCCTTATAACCATAATAGACCTGACTATGATCTTGCTTTTA
>CAZZNM010000118.1:0-2679 GCA_964655805.1 uncultured archaeon | reverse complement strand
ATGAAGATTATCAGAAACATGGCATCGATAATTGTCAGTGCCATGAACAGGGCAGTGAAGAGCCCTAGATGGCTCTTGACCTCGCTGTGCTTTATGTAGTAGAGGTAGTAAAGAAGCAAGACAAGCGGCAGCAGGAAAAGCAGCAATGTAAAGCCGAACATGGGATCGCTTGAAAGGCCAACGCTTGCTGCAGGCACAATAAATGTTGCCAATCCAAGTACCAGCACAACTGCGTACAATGCGATTGCTGCCATGAAGCGCGCTGACATGCTGAACATGATATAAGATATGTTGAATCGCCTTTTTATTTCTCACTAAAGAATAAGGTTTTTGGTTAAGCTAGGGGTCATCGTCTAACCAGGCAGGACAGCACGCTCCAGTGGCCTTTTCTTTGGGAAAGAAAACCCATGGAAAAGAAACTCCTTATGGAGCTCTGAGTGCGGCAATCGCACTATGAAAGAAGATACGTGCCGGCGTGAGTTCAAATCTCTCTGGCCCCACTTATTAATTTTAAATATAATTAATTTTAAATATATAACTGTTATAAGTAACTTATAATTATTATGAGGTGAATTTATGGAAACAACGACTATTCCGATAAGCAAAGAAGTGAGAGATGCCCTGAAGAAAGTCGGGCGCAAAGACGAAACCTACGATGACATACTCAGAAATCTCTTGAAGTCAGCAGAATTAAAGAAGTTCTACGACGAGATGGAAAGAATACTAGAGACGGAGGAGTTTGTTCCTCTTGCCAAGGTTTAATGTTCTTCTTTCTAGGACAGCAGAAAAAGAGTTGAATTCATTAGATAAATCTGCCCAAGAAAGAGTCCGTGCTGCACTCAGAGAGCTTGAAAATGATCCTTTCCAGCCGCGGCCAAAGGCGGACATTAAAAAACTGCACAAAATGTCAAAACACGAATTCTACCGGCTCCGCGTTGGAAATTACAGAGCTGTTTATGCAATAGAAAACACAGAAGTCAAAGTCACAAGGATAATTCCAAGGGGAAAAGGTTACAATTGGCTTGATTAACCCCATAACATTCGAAATTCAAATCTCTCTGGCCCCATTTAGAAAGCTTTAAATATCTTGTAAAATAATTCTTAAAAGTAAGAATTTTTTGGTGATATAGATGACTGAGATAAAGACTGTTAAAATAAGCGATAAAGGTCAGATAAGCATTCCTAAAGACATTAGAGAAGATATGAAACTGAAAAAAGGCGAGACACTTGTTATGATATCTGATGGCGAGAAGATAGTTATGCAGAAGCCTGAGAAGCTTGTGAAAAGCCTTGGCGAGGGCGAAAAGACCATGATAATGTCAGAGCACGCATTAAAGAAAGACTGGGATAACAAATATGACGAGCGCTGGAACAAGTATTGAGCAGAGAAGCATAATACTCGTACCCTTCCCTTTTTCTGATTTGACAAGTGCAAAGAAAAGACCTGCCTTTGTTGTTTCAAATACAGAGTTCAACAAAGCTAGCGAGGATGTAGTTTGCTGCCTTATAACATCGAATCCTGCTGCCAAAGGTGCAGTAAAGATCACAAATAAAGACATGGAATCTGGCTTTCTTGAGTTCGACAGCAAAGTAAGGCCTTATAGATTATTTACTGTCAGCAAAAACATAATTTACAGGATTCTCGGCAAGCTGAATAAAGAGAAGGCGCAAATTGTCGCAAGCGAGATAAGCAAACTTGTAGAAATGAGATGATTCGACGGTTAAAGTAGAAGAATTTTGCAATGTCGTGCCGAAAAGCAAGAGAATAAAACTTAGCGCAAAGGAAATCAAGGAAATTTTAGATGAGCGGTACGAAGCATGCGGATAAATGCCAACTTATAAAGATTTTTTGCCTAACTTGACCTATGTACACAATGCGAAAGCGGCAACTGGAGACCCTTGTGGACAAACCAGTCACGATAGCCCAGACTGCTGGAACCCTGGGGCAGGAAGAAGGAAGATTTTACATTGAAACCAAGGCAGAAAGATATTATCTGCAGCAGGATGATGTAATAAATTTCCAGGAGCCGGCAAGCTGGACCAGAAGCGGCTTCAGGGCTGCCACACGCATGGTTGACCTTACAGATCAGCTGCCTGTCAGGCGAATTTACAGGCTAGAGTTAATCCCGCCGCACGAGAAGGCCGAGCCTACTGATTATATGGGCGATGCTGAAACTGTTTACAAGTTCCTGAAAGACCAGCTTCCAGAAGAGACCCGTAGGCAGCTAGCGAAGTTAATAGAATCAGAATGAGCCCTAGGACAATCATTGAACTTGCTCCTAGCCCTAACCTCTATTTAAGCTTGCCAAAAAAGCAAATCTTTAAATACTTGTCGCATTGAGAGAAGATAGTGAATAACATGAAAACTGAAACTCTAGGTGAATGGGCGTTCCTAGCATGCATCCTGATAGCTGTTTTGGCTGGTCTCGCAGTCGGCGCTGGCGTCGCTGGGGTATCTGGCTACACTGGCAGCATCAGTGCCTTGCTGGTCGTCCTTGGGGTTGTCGTAGGCTTAACAACCGTTACTGAGAAGGAAACTACGCCATTCTTGGTAGCAGCTGTCGCACTGATAGTTGCAGGTTCAGTAGGATTCGTTGCTGTACCTTGGATTGGCTCATTGATTAGCGCAATAGTCGGCTTTATCGGCGTGTTTGTCGCGCCTGCAGCTGTGATTATTGC
>CAZZNM010000117.1:0-2688 GCA_964655805.1 uncultured archaeon | reverse complement strand
CCGCATTCGGATACTCTTTCCTCAGGCTTTTTTCCAGTTCCTTCTCGCCTATCGGTGACAGGCAATCTAACGGAGGCCTTTGTATTCTTACCTTTTGCATAGCATCAAGCAGCTTTTCTATGTTCTCTCTTGTCAATGACTGAGGTTTCATGCCTGCATCAAGCTTTGCAAGCTTGCATATTTCCTTTGCACTCGTCGCACCTATGGAAGAGAATTCATTTACAAGGAAAGACGAAAGCGTCTTCGAATTTGTGCCCCCAAGGAAACGCAGCAATATACCGTACTCAACGCCGTATGGATGGAGTTTCATTTCTTTTGGCTGTTTCGGAAGTTCATTTACACTTCTCGGAAACGTTATCTTCATGCCATCAGGTGTCTGATAATTTATTTTCGCAAAAGGATTTGCTATAGACGTCTGCTTCAAGTAATCTTCTATTGTTTTTCTATAACGGCCTTTCATCTCCATCTCAACTTTTGTGCCATGGCCGCCGAACTCATCTTTTTCTATTAACTCATCCTTTACTATTTCTGGCTCGTTCTTTGCTGTGTTCAGAAACAATTCGCATGAATAAGTTTTCTTTTTTTCATCCACCCTTGACCATACTTTTGTTGGGTTCCCGGTTGTAAGCTGAGAGTAAAGTAGAACTGCACTTATACCAATGCCCTGTTGCCCACGATTTTGCCTGAGACGATGGAATTTACTTCCATAAAGCAGTTTGCCAAATATTTTTGGCACCTGGTCCTTAACAATTCCAGGGCCGTTGTCTTTCACTGTGACGCGGAACTTGTCCTCGCCCGTATTTTTAATTTTTACAGAAACATCAGGCAGTATGCCTGCCTCCTCACAAGCGTCCAGCGAGTTGTCAACCGCCTCTTTGACAGCCATGAGCAGCGCCTTTGTTGGATTGTCAAACCCCAACAAATGTTTGTTCTTCTCGAAAAACTCGCTTACACTTATCTCCTTTTGTTCGCGGGCAAAATCTTCGGCGGTTTTCTTCAGTGCCATCAATATTCCTCTGAATGCAAAATATAGTGACTATAATTTATTGGCGCTTTATGCCCTTATATACAGTGCCGTGCCTCGCGCCTGTCACAAGCTTTTCAATAGCGGACTTGGCCTTTTCTACATCGTTGTAGCCGCCTATGATAGACACGGTCTTGCCGTACACGGATATCTTCGTGTGCGTCAACCTTTCAATGTTGCGCCGCGCTTTTCCACCAGTTCCAATCACCCGTGCCTTTATGCGTTTCAGCGACGCCTTATTATCTGGAAGCTGGATTATATATAAAGTTTTTTCCTCATCCAACAGCTCTAGTGCGTTCTCTGGCGAAAATCCGCGCCCTATGGCACGCACGATGTTTTCTGCGAGCATTATATCCACAAGCTCGCCAGTTATGGTGACGAATTCGCCAACAACTAGTTTTGTATGTGTCTCCCTCTCAATAAGACGCTTTGTCTCGCCTTTGCTGCCTATGACGACGGGTATCCTTCTTCTCGGGATGCTTAATTCCTTTATCATAACTATACTGAAAAGGCAAAGAATTTATTCTATGTTGATTATACCCTTTCGCCTAAGCCACCCCGATTCTGTTGCTGTATAACGCCATGCAATGTCAGCGCTCTTGTCGCCCTGTATGGACCACGGCTTGATGAGCACGATGTCACGCTCCTTTACCCAGACGCGCTTGCGCAGCTTGCCAGGGATGCGGCAGATGCGCACAAGCCCGTCCTCACAACGGACCTTCAGCTTGTTTGCGCCAAGCATGGCTTCGACGACCCCCAGTATTTCACCCTTTCTTGGCATCCTTACACGGATCTCCCCCTGCGTGTTAGGTTTGTTATACATTACAACCAGCTATCTTATGGCATAGAAGTTTCTATAAAGCTTCTTACCCTTCTTTTCCGCGACGAGCTTGTAGGAGTCTACGACCGAGAAGCGCTTTTTTTGTAGCCCCTGCGCCGCTCGCTTGGCATCAGCCTTCTTCACAAAGCGTATATCATAGCCGTTCTTGACGCGCTCTGCGCGGCCGCCAGGTATCTGCTTCAATATATTTTCTGCATTAATGCCGCGTACTTGTATTACACCCTCGTAATAGCTGCCCAGTGCTTTAACGCAGTCGTCGCATTTCCTCTTCCTGATCTTTATCTGCATCACAGCGCTCTCAGTCTTTGTGCTTTTCGCTGGCGGTATTCTGCCCCAGGCTTCTATGCTTACATGGGCTGTGTTGCCGACTATCTTCGACGAGAGCTTAGTAGACCGTATACTTCCAAGCTTTACGATATGGCTGCTAGCAAATTCTGCTACGGACGATTCCAGACTGTCCGATGGCTTCCATTCACTGTCGTAGTAAGACCCGCACTCAGGGCAAACCATCATTTCAGAATTCTCAAAGAGAAAGAGCTTTCTCTGTTTTGTAAAGCATCCGTCGCACAGGCTGTCTATCGTCGCATTTTTTCCGCATGATACGCAAAACATAACATGAATAATCTTTACGAAAAGCTTAATAGAATATATGCCAAACTTTTAATTTAATTGTAAACGGCTCGGTGCCATTAGTTCCATTAAGCACACCAATATACCTGTATTCATAAAAAGTGTCTGGTAGACTCTTTAGTATGGGATCTAGTATATAGGATTCTCCAGAACCCCAGAGCACCAACGCAGTCACGAGCTTGTTTGTGTTGTT
>CAZZNM010000116.1:0-2891 GCA_964655805.1 uncultured archaeon | reverse complement strand
TAATGCCTGTGTATTGCACCACTTTTAAGGTACAAAAGCATTAGTGCATTATGGACAAAATCCAGGCGCATTACACCGCAGTTATGTGGTAATGCCGCCGCATTAATATTGTAACTGGCCGGTAGTAAGCTATTTAAGCTTTGGGTTTATTGACTACTGTATAGTAACGCATTGGGTATGGTCGGTGTTTAGATGGTAATGGAGACCGTTCAGATAAGATTGACAGAAAAACAGATACGTTCTATTGATACGTTAGTGAAGAAGGGCGTTTATCCTAATCGAAGCGAAGCTGTACGCGACGCAGTGAGAAAACTTGTCCATGATAATGGATCTCCTGAATAAGTCATATTTTCTATCTTATAACATGCTCTGGTATGTTTATTTCTTTGTGTCTTGCTGTGAATTTCCTTGAGAAATTAGTTACAGTAAAGCCAATAAGCTGCTTTTTTTAGGGTCATAACGGGCAAATACACCTTCCTGTACCTCTTCGCTTACAGCTTTGGCAGGCTTTCCAAAGCTCATATACAGCACATCAGCCTTCTTATCATACGCGATTGATATTTTTTTCATATACAATCATTCGTAAAACTTGGATAAAAGCTTACAATTCCTATTTTTCTCGACCTTCTTATAAAGTTTGTCATCTGCAGTTACAAATATGCCATTTGACTCATTAGATAGTGCTAGATAAATAGCATCATAGATTGTAATATTAAATTTATACGCCAACTTTGTTGCTTCAGAGATGAGATTTCTAGAGGGCACGACAATAGATAAATTCATATCTAATAATGAATCAATAGCTTTTGTTATAACATCAGGAGTAAAGTTACTGTATCTTAATGCGTTAGAAAGTTCATAGAGCAACAAGTCAGGAATAGATATTTCATGTAAGTTTTCATGAAATTCTTTTCTTATTTGAAGCGCAATATCACTGTTATTTTCTTCAACAAACCATTTAGCTATTACAGATGTATCAAGAACGCCAAGCATGTCTTGTTTTTCTCCATTTTCGTATTTCTTTTGTTAAAGATTTTCTTGTTTTTGATCTTTTTCTAATGGAGTCCTGTATTTTCATTGCCTTCTCAACTTTATCCCTATTCCTTATTCTATATATAACACCATATTCGTATTTGCTTATTACAGCATCAAATTTCATATTACTATTTACTTTCATGAAAATACTTTAAATTGCTGCCTTATATACTTAACCAGTCTAATCACTCCAATAAATTCTTCACGATTTCTTCTGGGACGAAGTCCTTTAGATCATCGTAATTCTGTCCTGTGCCTAAATAGAGTATCGGCTTCTTTATGGTGTAGCTCGCTGAGAGCGCTGAGCCGCCTTTCTCATAGACATCTGCCTTTGTTAATATTATAGCATCAACGCCAGCTGCCTCGTTGAAGAGCTGTGACTGGTCATAAATATCATTGCCTGTTATTGAATCCAGAACAAGCACCTTTAGGTCTGGTTTATTGACGCGGACAACTTTTTTCAGCTCATCCATCAAATTGACGTTGCTGTGGCTGCGACCAGCGGTGTCTGCAAGCACGAGCTTGTTGCCGCGCGCTGCGGCGTGTTTTACTGCGTCAAATATTACTGCAGCAGAATCAGAGCCGTAATTGTGCTTTACAACCTCGACGCCAACGCGCCTGCCGTGCTCCTCCAGCTGGTCGATGGCTGCTGCTCTGAATGTGTCGCCTGCTGCCAGTACGGGTCTGTATTTTTTCAATTTGTGGGCTAGCTTGGCAATTGATGTCGTCTTTCCAGTACCGTTGAAGCCGAAGAAAACGATAAGCAACGGCTGCTTCGTTTCATTATATTTCTTTTCAATTAATTTTTCTAAATCTATTTTTTCCTGCCTCATTACGTCAAGCATTGAATTTCTTAACGCATCTGTAATTATTTCTTCAATCTTACCGCGCTTGACGCTTTTGCCAACAAGCGAGCCTTTGACATCGTTACATATACGCTCGGCGACCTCAAATGCCACATCACTTTCGAGTAATGCATTATTTAGATCCTTAAGGAAACCATCAACTTCATCCTCGCTGAGCGTTTTTTCCTCGACGCGCTTGATGACGCGCTGCAAAAAGCCCCTCTTTTCCGGTTCTGGTTTAACATGAGGTTCTTCCTTTTCGATTTTTTGTGGTTCTTTCTTGCCGAGGAGACGCTTGAAAAAGCCTCCTTTTTTCTCAGGTTTTTCTTCCACTACAGGCGCTTCAATTTTGATTTCTGGTTCTCTAATTTCTTTTTCCAGACTTTCTTCCAGTTCCTCTACCTTTTCTACTATTCCTTCCAGCTTCTGCAGGTCCTTTTTCCTGTGCTCTTCCGGGCTTTCTCTAGCTGCAGCCGCAGGTATTTCCCTTTCTTCCAAGTGAGACAAGCTATCTTCGGTAGCTTCCTGCCGCTCTTCTTCTAATTTCTTGATTTTCTTCTTATCAGGTTTCTCGATGGGCTTCAATTCTTCCTCTGCTATGCCCATCTCTTCTTCGATTTGTTTTTCTTTCTCATGAATACGCTCGACTTCTTCCTCAATTTTCTTGTATTCCCCAGTCTCTTCTACTTCGAATTTCTCCTCCTTGGGAACTTCGACGTAGTCGATTTTTGACTCTTTTATTTCAGGTTCGGCTTCCTTTTCCTCAATTTTTACCTCTTGCTTAGGCTCCTCTAATGCGTATTTCTCTTCCGGCTTCTCCTTCTCGACAAATTTGCCTATAGCTTCCTTTAGTTTCTTTTTGAGACCGCCGAACATATGATATCACTCGTGACTAAAAGTAGTTGAGTAGAATGATTTAAATATCGTGAGACAAGAGTTACAATTGCTGCGCCAGCCTCTGTACCTCTGGCTCCAATTTGCTGACTTCTTCGCTGTACTTTATTATCTCAG
>CAZZNM010000115.1:0-2909 GCA_964655805.1 uncultured archaeon | reverse complement strand
ACAAGGCTTTATTGTACCAAAGCCTACGTCTTATGGCTTTCATATATCCCTTAACCCAGGAATGGCACAGGAGATAAAGATCTTCATCAAAAGTACGCTTGGTTATGATCTCAGAAGTTAAACGCAGTGAACCTGCAGGTTTGGTTTGCTCGAATCTCACACTATCAAACCAGTCTCTTTCCAGTCGCCTTGTCGACAATATGAATGGCGTTTGGCGGGCAGCCGTGAGCAACTGCCAGCTGGTTGTTCAGCTCTTTGTCATCGAAATCTTTCTCAAAAGTATTCTCGTCTAGCTGCTTAGAATCAAGAAGGATTGATTTCCCGTCTTCCAATAGCTGCCATTCCTCAGGATTCAGCGCAACGCACACTGCGCTGCCTACGCACGCAGCGCGGTCGAATACGATCTTGTATGGCATGAATAAAATTATCAGAGAACGTTTAAGAAATCTCTATAGACTCTAGTTTTATGTATATACATGCTGACTTGGACACGTTTTATGTAAGTGCCGAGAGGCGCGACTTTCCTGGCAAATACGATGGAAAGCCTGTTGTTGTAGTCTTGCGTGTAAACAGAGCACCTGTTGCTTCAGCAAGTTACGAAGCAAGGAAGTATGGAATACATGCTGCAATGCCACTTTCAGAAGCTAGGAGAAGATATCCGCACCTTATAGTTATTCCAGGACGCATGTTCGCCTACGAAGAAGCTCATGAACAGTTTGTTTCGATATGTTACAGATATTCATCAAATGTTTTGCCTTACGGCATCGATGAGGCGTGGCTTGAGGTAAGCGATGAGGCTGTTCACGAAGCTGCTTATATGTTAAAAGAGGATGTGAAAAACGAATTAAGGCTTCCGATCACTGTAGGTATAGGTGAAAATAGGTTGCACGCAAAGATGGCTTCAGAATACGGCAAGCCGGATGGATTTGTCCGTGTCTACGAATGGGAGATGTTCTTTCATTTGGATGTCAGCAAGCTTTTCATGGTCGGCTCCAAGAGGGATGAAAAACTGAAAAACCTTGGAATCCACACAATCGGGGATCTGGCCTCTGCTTCAAGGGGGTATCTTGTCGAACAATTCAAGCCATTTGCAGGCAACCTGCTTTACAATTATTCGCATGGCATTGATGATCCACCAGTGCCGTTTCTTGGCTTCACAGTAGAGAGAAAATCTACAGGGCATAATTATACATTGAAGAGGGATACAACTGATTTGCAGCTTCTAGAAGCAGAATTATTTGGTATAAGTGCTAGACTGACAAAAGCTCTTCAGTCTAGCGAGAGTTATGCGAGAGGAGTGACTTTAAACATAACATGGGAAGATCTTACGCAAATAACAAGAAGCAGAAAACTGCCTAACCCGACAAATCATATTGGCAAGATATTTTCTTATGGCAGAAGAAGATTAAGAAGGGAAATGGAATTGAATAGGGAAAAAGTCAGGGCAGTCGGACTAAGCATATATGATTTTTATGATAGCCGCTTGGAACCATACGAGCAATTGGAGTTCGCTATTGATTAATCATTTCACATATTCGAGTCTTACCACGCACAGCGTACGCCAGCATCACTGATAATGGCTTAAATATTTTTATATAAAATAAAAGGTATGAGAAAAGCTGTAATTATTGCTATTTCACTTGTTTTAATTTTGTCTGGATTTGCTTTGGCAGGCTTAATTGCTCAGCCATGGCTGTGGTCTTTCTGGGGCCCTTCGATGACCCCGAATGTTTACGTAGCCGAGTTGGCACTAAACATTTTCACTGCCCAAGTCTGGAACCCGAGCGCGCCGAAGTACCTGGGCGATCTGGTAACTTACGACAAGCCTTTGGTAACGACTTTTGATGGCACAGATTTTAATCAGGTTGCGTTCGGCGGATATTGGGTAAGGCATAGCAACAAATGGGTCCAGTTCAGCTTTTCCGGAATCCTGCCGACAAAGGCAAAAAGAATTTATGTTGATCTATATCTTGACGTGACAAACAGATTGAACGGCGAAGGCGGTCTGGATGGCGTTGTTGACATTGAAATTTACAAGACAGACAAACTTCCTGGAAAACCAGTAGTATGCAAAGGCGATCCAAAGGCCAAGCCAAACTTTAAAATAAAGAATGTTCTGCTGGAGAATGTTTACACGCACTCAAAAGATGACGTGAGAATAACCGGCTATCCGCGTGTATCTAATATTGTCGGGCCTGACCCGCCTGACCTGGAAGCGCACCACACGCAGGCGACATTTGACTTTCCTTCCTCGCTATTGAAGTGCGCCAAAGACCCGAATACTGGCCAAATAAGGTGCGCAGTAACCATCAGGGTAGTAAGGCACACTGACAATCCTTTAGTCAACACAGCAGTGCAAAACGACAGGTATGTACCAATATTAATGAGAAGAACGCCAGCAGGCTTCATAGATTTTGTCGCGCCTGACGTCTACGAGAACAATGATCCGAAGACCGTGCACCTAGGCGTGCAGACAGAGACAGAGGAGCCTGACATGACAAAAGACGGACAACACACAAAATGCCCTGACGTGCCGTTTGAGCCAAAGTTTGCTGAGATAGGCACCATTGTCTTGAAGGACAAAGGGCCGCTCAAGCCACAGCCACCGTATGAATACCAGTATCAAACGCCTTATGAATACCAGTATGAATACGAGTATCAATATCAGACGCCTTATGAATATCAGACGCCTGAGCCGACAGAATGCCATCCTGATCCAGTCGTAGGATGCGTTGGTAGCTGCGTAGACCCAGAAAAAACCTGCCGACTAATTGAGCAGGGTGGACAAGTCTTTTGTGGCTGTTGATTTTTCCCTTACAAAATATTTTTCGCTACCCATTGACTTATCAGCTTAGCTCACCGCAGCATTTTCAGCTTGTTTAGGATCTCCAGCTTTTTGAGCTTGAGCT
>CAZZNM010000114.1:0-2988 GCA_964655805.1 uncultured archaeon | reverse complement strand
ACAAGAGAGGTGCGGCTAAATGAAAGAGGAAAAATGCATAGTACTGGATTTTCTGCCGCACGGCTATCCGGACCGTCGCCATGCCGAGCCAATAGCGCAGGTCATAGGCACTAGTTTCTTTACATTGC
Organism: uncultured archaeon; assembly: GCA_964655805.1. Classification (GTDB taxonomy): domain Archaea; phylum Aenigmatarchaeota; class Aenigmatarchaeia; order GW2011-AR5; family GW2011-AR5; genus CAZZNM01. The sequence continues at coordinate 2,860 of CAZZNM010000114.1, read as the reverse complement.
TTGAAGTCATTCCCAGAGAAGGCGTAAATCTTCGCCAGGAGGAAGAGGTTTACATAGGCGAAGGCAAGCGCGACAAGATACGTTTTATCAAGGGCCAAATGAATTACAGGGACCTGACAAACCAGGCACAAAGCATGCTGCCAGAGATAGCTGAACAGCTGGTAAAAAGCAATGAGCAGCGCTTTGTAGAATTCTTCAATAAAGGGACAGTCATCACCCCGAGGATGCACCAGTTCCAGCTGCTGCCAGGCATCGGAAAGAAGCACCTGATGGACATACTCGATGAGAGGAAGAAGAAGCCGTTCGAGAGTCTGAAGGATTTAGCAGCGCGCGTCAAGCTGTTCCCAGACCCGATGAAGACAGTGGTGCGCCGCGTGCTTGGCGAGCTGCAGAATGACGAGAAATATTATCTTTTCGTTGCAAAGTCAAAAAAAAGATTTGAATGATATGTTAAATGAGAATATCATAAAACAAAAATCTAAACTCATTGATGAAGAAATAGAAAAGGTTTTTCCGAAAGACGGCATTCCAAATCTTTATGACGCCGCATGGTACCATATGGGCACTGGCGGCAAGAGATTGCGACCAGCACTTGCTGTAATGACCTGCGAGGCGTTGGGCGGCAATGCGCAGAAAGCCGTCCCATTTGCTGCAGCGTGCGAGGTGTTTCACAACTGGATGCTCGTGCACGACGACATAGAGGACAAAGACACGGTCAGAAGGAACAAGCCGGCTGTCTGGGTGAAGTATGGCTTGGAACACGGCATAAACGTCGGCGACATGATGGCGCACAAAGTATTCGAATTGATTCTAAGATCAAAAATGTATGGCGTTGATGACAGAACTATACTTGAATTAGTCAACATTGTTGTCGATACAGCAATAAAAACAACAGAAGGCCAGACAATGGACATGAACTTGAGGAAGAATGATCGGCCTAGAGAAACCGAGTACATGCAGATGGCCATAGCAAAAACCGCGCATTACCTTACCGTGCCCATCGTGGGCGGCGCAGTTATAGCCGGCGCAAACGACAAGCTCATCAAGAAAATAATCGATTTCGGCAGCTTCGCCGGGCCTGCGTTCCAGATAACAGATGACGTGCTAGACCTTACTGAGGGCAAGGGTCGAGCAGAGATCGGACGCGACATAAAAGAAGGCAAGCGGAGCATGCTTGTTGTGCACTGCCTATCGAAGTGTGATGGTAGTGAGAGAAAAAAACTTATCGATATATTAAATAAATCAGTAGAAAAAACAACACACGCTGATGTTGAATGGGCAAAGTCTTTGTTTGAAAAACATGGATCTATCGCCTATGCCCAGAACAAAGCAGGTGAACTGATAAAGAATTCCAAGTCTGTAACCAAGGACGTGCCGCCAAAGCTGCGCAATCTGCTGGATTATTTCGGCGACTATATGATTGCGAGGAAGAAGTAGGTTTTTAAACATTCCGTCTAAACGTTTCTAATGACAACATATGGTTCGCTCTTGAAAGAACTGTTTGACAAATCTATAGAAAGGCCTGGAAACTCATTGCTAATTCCTCTTGGCCACTATGCTGCTGAAGGCATTGATGATTATACAGATGCCCCATTTGCAAGGCCCAGGCCTGAACAGTCAGAACTGATGATACCCAGCAATGGTGATTGGCATTTTGTTTGGCAAAGGCCACCCGGCTCTTATGAGCAGCAACAGCAAAGCAATGTTTATCATTTGCCTAAGTGGGCTGCATCATTAGTCTCTGCTGCAGCTGGCGTTGTGCTCGCTGCATGCGGCGGCGGAAGCGATTCAGATAGCGGATCGAGAACTGCACAAATTATTGACAACAGGGTGCCGGCCCAAAAAAGGACTATTAATGTTCTTGAGCTGGGCGCGCAATATCCAGGCATCCTTCAATATGTAACAAGTGCACAGGTAGGCGGTGAATCCGGCATAACAGGTACATATACTGCAAGGATTAGTGATACGAGACCTGAACGATGCTTGAATATAAGGGAAACTGCCGGCACACGAGGCAGACTTAAGACTTGCCTTGAAGAAGGCACATTAGTTTATGTGGATGAAACTATAGCTGGGGTGGACGCTGATGGGTTTAGGTGGAGATACATCAGATCAGACAGAGTAGAAGGATGGGCAGCAGATAGGTATATAAAGCCAGATTCGGCCCTCACAAAAAAGAAATATGTACAGGCTTACGAAGTGCAGTTTGGAAATACGAAAAAAATAATAGTGGTCAAGAATAATGACGACTGCAGAAACGAAAGAGGTACAGGACGGGCATGGATTTTTGACCCTGCCGGAAATGTGCTTATCGATACCGGCGAAGTGGGTTCGATATTCCCGTTCGGTGTGGATGTGGATTACATAACAGAGGATGATATTCCTGACATTAGCATAAGCTCTGCTGAAAGATTTCGCTGCAATGCGGGATTTGGGGGGCTTCGCAGAATATCACTTTATGATTTGAGGACAAACAAGCAAATACTCGACGTAAAGGATGTAGATGACTTCGAATTCACCATGACCAATATGGACAATAAGACTGATCAGGAAGTGCTTTACAGGAGGATAAAAAATAGGTCAACGATTGATATAGAATTCTACAAGATTGGCAGCAGCGGAACGTTTCAGAGAGTACAGCCACCTAGAAGCATTGTTGTAGATTCACTAGTTTACGATATCCTTGTTCCAAAAAGATCAGACGGCGGCTGGTCTCATCAACCATGGCCTAATACACAGACGGCTATAGATGCATATCGCACAATTTTTGGTGATGGTGTCATCAACGAAGCTACGGCCAAGGCCGATAAAGCCAAGACAATGCAGGCCGCAATAAAGTCAGCAGCAACAAATACCAGTG
>CAZZNM010000113.1:0-3063 GCA_964655805.1 uncultured archaeon | reverse complement strand
CGGCACGTTAAGGTCAAGCTTATCCAGGACAATCTTACCTTTGAACATAGCAATCTTCATCAAATCTTTGGTCCATAGATTTTTAAAACCGTATTGTCTGGTCAATTTAACAAACGTACTACTGCGCTCTGAGTAACTCTTATATGCTTTATAGTTCTAAATAGTGGCATGGTTAATCTAACGCTCTCAGTTATTAAAGCAGACATAGGCGGCGTTGGCGGCCATACAAAACCGAGCGATGAAGTGCTTAATACTGTAAAGGATTTTGTCGCCAGCAAGGGAAAGATGCTTCTGGATTTTTACATCGGCTATACAGGCGATGATATTCACGTATTGATGAGCCATAATAAAGGCACAGGCAACGCCGATGTTCACAAACTCGTTTTTGATGCGCTCATGGAGGGCACAGAAGTCGCCAAGCAGCAGGGGCTTTATGGCGCTGGTCAGGATCTGCTGAAAACATCATTTTCCGGCAATGTCAAGGGCATGGGTCCTGGCGTTGCAGAGCTGTCCTTTGAGGAGCGACCGAACGAGGCATTCGCACTGATAACAGCAGACAAAACAGAGCCAGGCGCTTTTAATTTCCCTTTCTATCGCGTGTTCTGCGAACCTTCAGCCAACAGCGGGCTTTTGCTAAACCAAACGCTTACAAAGGGCGTGAAGTTTCGCGTCATGGATGTCATGGAAGGCAAGATCGCCGAGCTTCACACGCCTGAAGATATTTTCATGATAGCTGCTGTATTGATGTATCCGGGCCGCTATGTTGTGGATTCTATCCTTACCAGGGAAGGGGAACCGATACTGGCTGCGACAACTGATAGGCTGCATAATATTGCAGGCACGTATGTGGGCAAGGACGACCCTGCAGCTATCGCGCGCCTGCAGAAGAACTTTCCTGCGACCGAGGAATTCTGCTCTGTGTTCAAGCTCGCCCACTATGTTGCCGGCAACACGCGCGGCAGCCATCACCTGCCGCTCATGCCAGTCAAAAGAAATTCTCCTGCAAGCTCTAATTACTGCATACCAATAGTAAGCGCTGCATTGTTCAGCGTGCACAACGGCAAGTTTACCGGCCCTGTGGATGCATTCGAGACGCCTGACTGGGATTACTATCGCGCACGGGCAACAAAGAAAGCTGACTTCATGCGCGAGCAGGGCTTTGTGCATCCGGCCACATTAATTCCAGAAGAACTCGAGTACAACAAGGCGTATCAGGCAATAATGGATGAAGTCAGGAAACGTTTCAAGTAACATTGATCTATAGATGCTTAGAATACAAGTCTAGCGGGCCTTCTGACTTCAAAAATTCAAACACTTCCTTATAAATCACCCTTCAAGTTAATAGAATCAATGGAAGGACGAATTGTAATTCTAGAACCTACTAGTATTGCGAAATATATGGCACTATCAGAAACTATACAAGAGTCTGTTTGCCAAGGTTATCCAATTACTGTTTTTCTATCACCGGGCTGTGCATATAAGGGCGTATCTATAGGAAAAGAGCAAAGAATTGAATACCTCAATTTACAAGCTTGTAATGAAGATGATTTGAAAATTGTAAGAAGGCCTACAGAAGGTTATGTTGTAGTTCACTATACAGATGATGTTACGTATGGTATTGCAGTTCCTAGAGATTATACAAGAAATAAAAATATAAAATCCAAAACAGAATTTGACGATATAATTTCGCCAGCGCTTATCAGAAGCTTGGAAAGGATAAAAGTCCCAAATGGATATGACCCGTTTCCTGAGAGATATGGAAATATTTTTATTAACAGAAGGAAAATTTCTGGAAGTGCTCAGAGTAACAACAGAACTGTATGGTTGCAGCATGGAATAATATCTATGAGAAGACACGAAGCTGAAGATTATGTCAGATACATAAATGGTGAAAAGGATACAGAAAAAATACGAGCACAGATAACTTCGATAGAAGAGGAAGGAGGTATAGTAAATTCAGATAAATTGGTAGCTTTATTGGATGAAGAATTTAGTAGACAATTACTGGAGCTTGGAATTGAGTTTAAGCGTTCATATTTATCACCCGAAGAACTTGAATATGCAGAAGAATTAACAAGAACTAAATATGAAACTAATGAGTGGTCATTTTCTGGAATAGGAAGATACAGTAGATCAGGAAGAATAGGATGTTTTACTTGGGAAGAATAACTTGTTTGCGTCATGAAGAAAAAAATAAACTTTCTTCTTTAAATAACCCGTGCAAATAAATAGCATGAAACCCCAGTGGCTGAAGATAAAATTAAAGCGCGAAGAGGGCTTTGACAAAATAGATGCTACGCTGAAAAAATACGATTTACATACTGTCTGCCAGGAGGCACACTGCCCGAATATAAGCGAGTGCTGGAACGGCGGCACTGCAACGTTCATGATAATGGGCGACATCTGCACCCGTGGCTGCCGCTTTTGTGCTGTTCGCACTGGTCGGCCAAAAGCATTAGATAGTGATGAGCCAAGAAAGCTGGCTCGCGCCATTAGCGAATGGGGACTTGATTACATAGTAATTACTTCTGTCGACCGTGATGATTTGCCTGATCAGGGCGCTCAGCATTTTGCAGAATGCATAAGCGAAGTACGCAAGGAGAATCCAGATATCCTTATTGAAGTGCTTATACCAGATTTCCGTGGCGATGAGGATTTAATTAAAATTATTGTCGAAGCAAAGCCAGATGTCCTTGCTCACAATATAGAGACAGTTAGGCGATTGCAAAATGTACGCGACAGACGAGCTAACTATGAACAGTCGTTATCTGTACTAAAATTAGCAAAAGAGCTTGGAATAAAATACACGAAATCCTCGCTTATGCTCGGCCTCGGCGAAACAGACGAAGAAGTTATAGAAGCAATGCAGGATTTGCGTACAATAGGTGTGGATATAATAACTTTTGGCCAATATCTCAGACCAAGCAATAAGCATGTACAGATTAGCGAGTATGTTCATCCAGACAAATTTGAATATTTCAAGAAGTTGGCTGATAGTATGGGATTTCTCTATTGCGCATCAGGGCCTTTCGTCCGCAGCAGCTACCGCGCCGGCGAGTTCTT
>CAZZNM010000112.1:0-3072 GCA_964655805.1 uncultured archaeon | reverse complement strand
GGGCAGTATGCTTTTGATATTTTCCTTTTTATTTCATTTGTACTATCTGTTATGAATATTGCAGAATCCGGGTGAGATTTAGACATTTTTAATTCCAGAAGTCTATCGTCTGGGTCTTTGAATTCTGTCGTTGGCTTTTTTAACCCTAAAATCATATGGTGGCTTACGATAACAGGTTTCCAAAAACCAATCTTGGGTCCTATTTCTCTTGCCAATACATTTACCTTGCGTTGGTCTTGACCAAGTTGGCATATGTCAGCTTTTAGATGAAAAATATCCGCCGCCTGCATGCATGGATAAATTATTTGGGCTGCATTTAATTTTTCAGTTGATTTTCTTCCCATTATTTGTGAAGTTCTTAGGATTCTCTGGACGGTGGAATGTCTTGCAATGTCAATGGTGGCTTTCCAATGTCCTTCTTGGGTTACAAGATCTTTTGACCATACGAAGTCTATTTTTTCTGTTCTCATCCCACACGCTTTCCAAACTTCGATAAAGTATTCGCCTGTAATCCTTATTTTTTCAAGATCTCCTCCCATTTTATTGTTCATCCAAGCAAACCAGTCAGCGACGAGTATCTTGAAATGAACGCCTGCTCTGATCATTTTGTTTACATTTATTGTTCTCAACAAACTTTGCGCAATATGCATTTGGCCGCTGGGCTCAAATCCATCATAAGCGATTGGATGGGTTTTTGTTTCTAGTAATTCGCGCAGCTCCTGCTCGGTTATAATTTCTTCGCCGACACCTTTGATCAGCGCGAGTCGCGATTCAATGTCCATGCTAATCATTTACCTGATACGTTATTTATCCTTTCTAATTCCTTGAGAATTAGTTTATTGTACTACCCATTTTTCTATTCTGTCTAGTGCTTCAATTATGTCTTTTTCTTCACCAGAAAACGAAAGCCTTAAGTGGCCCTCTCCTTGTGGGCCAAATGAAATTCCTGGTACAGTAACAACTCCTGCTTCATATAAAATATTTAATGCTGTTGTTGTGTCTGGCGTCTGGAATTCTTCCGGAATCTCTTCCCATCTTCTTCTAGCAATTTTATCTGTAATTTCTCTTGATAAAAGAGTTTGATCTAGTCTAGGGAATACGTAGTAAGCTCCTTGAGGTATTTGATACGTGAATCCTGGTATCCTGTCTAGTCTTGCGCACATAATGCTTCTTCTGTGCGCAAGTTCTCTTCTGAATGCTTCTACGTGGTCTTGGGGTCCTGTTAAAGCAACCAAAGCAATATATTGTGAAAGCTTGGGCGCGCATATATAATTCTGATCTTGAATATCAAATACTTTTCTTATAACTTCACCATTAGCAACTACCCAACCAACTCTGAATCCTGTCATGGCGTGTTCTTTTGATGGAGTGAAGAATGCTATAACATTGTCTCTTAGTTCTGGTACCGAAGTTAAACTGAAATGTTTATTGTCGCCATAAGTTAGAAATGCGTAGGCATTGTCCTCGAAAATCAGCAGGTCTCTTTCTTTAGCTATTTCTCCAACAGCCCTCATATCGTATTCTGGGAAGACCGCGCCCGTAGGATTTGCCGGGTTGCATAGAACTATAGCTTTTGTTCTTTCTGTTATAGCTCTTTCAATTCCGTCAACGTCTAACCTCCATCCTTCACTTTCTATTAATGGAACATAAACAGGTTTACCCCCTGCAAATCTAATCCCTTCTATATGATTAGAATATGCTGGTGAAGGTACGACTACGTCATCGCCATAATCTACAACTGCTAGTGTTGTACAAAAAATACCGCCTGCACTGCCAGTGGTCGTTAATATTTCTGTCTCAGGATCTACACCTTCTATACCGCTCTTTTCCAATTTCTCTGCAACTGCACGATTCAGCTCAGGAAGCCCTCTTCCTAATACATACTTGTTTATATGAGGATCATTTCGCAGAGCTTCGGCTGCTGCTTTTGCTACATACGTAGGTAAAGAGAATGATGGCACACCAACGCCTAAAGACACGGCTCCAGGAACGTCGCCTGCATAATTAAACATCTGCCTAATCAGAGACGCACTCATGCCCCATGCTCTCGATGAGAATCTGTATTCCATATTCTTACCTCACTTAATGATCATCGTTTCTTCTTGGAAGTGCTCGAATCATACTTGTACTCTCATCACTGCCCTCTGTGACCATTTCCCCAAAGACCTTTCTTGTTGTCTCTACATCTTCCAAGAATGCGTCAAAGTCTCCTTCTTCAAGTTGTCTTATGTAATCATCAACAGCTTCACGAAATCCGCGAAGATAAGGTAGTACTCTGCCTCTATTTTCATTGGCTATATCCCAATATAATTCTGGGTTTCTAGCGTGTATTCGAAATACAAAATTCAATGCTGCTCTGTATATAGGACTCTCAAATTCTCTTACTTCTAATGCTCTTTCATGTGTGCCTAAAGCTTTTCTGAAGGCATGGCCAGTTGTATATTGGGCACAATGTAAGAGTCCTTGTATAATTGCCATCATGTCGTCATTTTTCGCGCCAGTGGTTTCTTTTATTATTGAACCGCCTTGTACGCAAAAATCTTTGAACCATTGATACCATTCTGTAGAATTGCCAGGAACCAGAAGTGTCGTTTGGTCCCTAAACAATCCTTCTGCATACATTGGATGCGTGCCAAAATATTGGCCTCTTTCAACATAAGTGCGCATGGCTTGTAGTTGTTTTTCCTTTAGCGAAGTTATGTCGAACAATCCCTGGGCATGCTCAAGAATAGGCCCTACATCTTCTATTACGTCTAAGCTGTTTCTTATCGGAAGTACAGATACCATAGTAACATTGCTTTTTGCAGCAAGCTCTCTGCCACTACTTGCAGTTTTATAACCAAGTTTCTGTGCTTCTGCTAGCCTGTCATGGTTTGTGTCGTAAACTCGTATACGATGTCCGTCTTCTTCATACAAGTGAGCAAACCATTTACCCATGGCACCAAACCCAATTACTCCGATATCATAGCTAGTCATAATTTTCACTCGTTAAGATTAATGAAAACCTTTATATCCTTGAGTCTCAGAGCCCGGATTCGAACCGGGATTTACGGTTTTACAGACCGCAGCCTT
>CAZZNM010000111.1:0-3073 GCA_964655805.1 uncultured archaeon | reverse complement strand
GTTTCAAATCCCATTTTCTTTTTTCCGCCCTCGCGTCTTATTCTCCTGTTGCCCACGTTTCTTGCTGAAAATATCCATAATTCGCCCTGTCCAGGAAAATACATCTCAAAAGGAACCCTGTTGGCCATAGTAGACAATCTCTCAAATTCCATACCCTGTGTATGCATGTAGAACGTGTGTCCCTGCTTCAGCTTGTATGCAAGTTTGTCTGGATGAAGGGGCTTTGAGCGCTGCCAGCTGTCTTGTGCTAAAGAATCAAGCTGAGGGTCTCCAAAGAACATCAAAACAGGATTTTCATAAGGCACTTTCTGATCTTTAGGAAGATAAATCACAACGTTTCGCATTCAATTAAATTTAGAAGAAACTTATTAAACAGGAGTGTATAAATGTAGTTTTTGCGTGATTTCTATGTGATTACAATATCTCCTCCATCAGTTTTATCACTGCGACAGCCGGCCCGAAATTCGTGTAGCCTTTTGTCTTGATGATGTGCCATCCGCTTTTCTTGCGGCCGCGCATTGCTGACAATATGCTCTCATAACTGTAGCCATTGACTCCATTGGATCTGAGGTACCTGTAGGCAACATCGCTCGGGTTTGTCGAAACAATTACTTTTTTCGCATATTTCTTTAATTTGGGAATCAATGAATCAACTATCTTCTTATTATGTTTCCAGAGTACAGCCATGGCTTTGTTGTTTTTGTCCCTTGCCTTGCCTGCGCATAACACATAAACATCTGCACGCTCCCATTTTGTGCTGAACTTCGTCCTGATGCCCAGACCGTTAGCTGCATGCTGCAGGTCGAGCATGTCGCCTGAAAGATCTTTGATGTCTATGAGTATAATTTTTCCAGGTCTAAACTTCATCAGCGAGAGCATCGCCACTGCCGAGCCCATTCTTCCGACGCCTATGATGCCGATTTTCATTTCTATCGATTATCATATGTATATTGAGTTTATTAAAATTCTCTGCGCTAATTCTACTTATGATCAACTTCGACGAGATGATTGACAACCACCTGAAAAGGGAGAACCGCCCGAAGGGCATTGGCCGCTACTTTCCTAGCGAGATCGGCAACTGCATGCGCAAGACCTGGTACACGTACAAATACCCGCTTGAGCTAGACTCTTCGCTGCTCAAGATTTTTGAAGTCGGCAACATAATGCATGATTTTGTTGTAGAAGTTTTGCGCAGCGAGAAGAATCCGCACGTCGAATTGCTGAAAAGCGAGTTCCCGTTCAAAGAGGAAGTCGAGGATTTTGTCATCTCTGGCCGCGTCGACAATCTTATTCTTGTGAAATCTGACAACAGGCAGATACTTGTGGAGGTCAAATCAACCGCGAGCGTAGACCACGTCCGCGAAGCGCCGCCTCATAATGTCGTGCAGCTGCAGCTGTACATGCATTTTCTCGGCGTGCATGACGGCATTCTGCTGTACATTGACAAGCGCAATCTAAAAACAAGGCTCTTTGATGTAAAGTACAGCGAGAAGGAAGCATTAGCAATAATCGAGCGCTTCAAGAAACTAAACATGCGCCTGAAGAGTGACAAGATTCCAGATCCCGAGGCCCGTGCTATTCAGGAAACTATGTGGATGTGCCGTTACTGCGAATACCGCGAAAAATGCTACCAGGAAACTCCGAAGAGCGAGAAGTGGATGTGATGAATCACGGTTTATCTTATAGTATTTATAAAACGCTATGAATAAAATATTAATGCACTGGTTCAAAGACAAATTTGGCAGGAATATAAAACTGACAGATGAGAGACTACAGCATATCAAAACTGACCATCCTGAACTCCAGAAGCCTGTAGACAAAATAGAAGAAACTTTGATGTCCCCATCTACCGTCATAAAAAGCGATGATGATCCATATGTCTGGCTCTACTATAGACCTTATAGAATATTCCCGCGGCAGAAAAGCTTTTTATTGGTTATAGTCAAAATAAGCAATGGAGAAGGATTTGTGATAACAACATTTTATGTAAAGAATCTACAAAACGGTGAGGTTATATGGAAGGCGTAAAGGTATGGTATGACGAAGAGGGAGATTACTTAGAGTTTTCCATGGCCAGGAGAAAGGGAATTTTTGAAGACGATGGTCATGGCATCTTCAAGCGCATCGACCCAAAAACAAAAGAAGTCATAGGCTTTGGTGTTATAAATTTCAAGAAAAAGCTCAGAAAAAACAAACATATAGATTTGCCGATTAAAATCAAGGTGGTGTGATGCGTTTCCCCCGTGCGGGCGGCGGCAACTTTCCTGAATATTATTGTAGTCGAGAAATAACAAAAGAAAAATCAGCACGTGCATTTCGTTTCTGCCTGGCTGCACGCAGCGCACATAGCCACGCAGTGCTCGCCGCCGCATCTGTGGCTCTCGACATGTGCACTAGATACAGAACCGCATATATCGCACTTGAAGCCCTTTGTCGCCCCGCCGCATGTTTTACATTTTGCCATAACTATACACCTCAGTAAAAATTTGTAAAAACAAGCTTAAATCTATATCAATTTGCCCGTAATGTTTCTGCTAGCTCTCTTAGTTGAGTTCTTTGCAAAGGACTTTGTTCATCAGAGCAAAATCCAACGATATCAGCGCTGCCTGGTCCCGATCTACTTTTATTTCTAACTTCCAAGCGTACATCGTCATCAAGTGTATAGCCACCACCATAGTCAGATAATAGCGCTACAAATCCCACTTCCTGGTTCCTTCTGACAGGATATTCTGTTGCTAGCTGTGCCTTTTGTTCTTCTGTAAGTGCTATTGGAAATCTATAGTCCCTTGTATTACGATATCGATTCCCACCAGTTCTCTGACCAACGGAGTAAAATCTATGCCATATGGATTGGTTATTTTTCCGTTCTCCAAAACGCACATCAAACTAGTCTCTTTCCCGTTGTCTTGTCCACGATATGTATAGCATTCGGCGGGCTCCGTGCTATCGTGTTATCTTTTAGCCTTTGTCTCGATTATCTCTAGCCTTTTGCCCTTTGTTACAATGTTAACGTCCCTCATAGCCTCTTTTAGTTCCTCTATCGAAATTTCTGCATTTTTAGCTGTTTTTAGTT
>CAZZNM010000110.1:0-3078 GCA_964655805.1 uncultured archaeon | reverse complement strand
TAGTAAATACTTTGACTAGCCGAATATAAATATAAAAATCACAGGACACAAATACAATCAATGGCAGAGGAAGATCTGAAGTGGCTAAATAAGCAAGAAAACAGGGGGCCGTCCACAAAAAAGCTGCTGCTTATACTCGTCGCTGCAACTGCGGTGCTCGTGGCGCTGTTATTGCTGACAAGCAACATATTCCCCAAGCAAAGCCAGCCCGCAAATGCGCAAGGCGCGGCCATAGTGCTGGGCGCCGAAAGCCTTGCTGTATCAGAAGAGGACCTGCAGACACAAAGTGCAGTAAAGCAGGTAACGGGCTATGACTGGCCAACGCTGTCTGGAGGGCAAACCGGAAATGACGATGAGAAGCTTGCGGCGCTGCTGCTCCTGTGGACTGAAGAGAGCACTGTGTTTGAGTATTACAGCTACGTGGACCGCTCTGAGGGTATTAGCGAGGAGGAGTTCATATCGCTGAATATTGCATTAGTTGACGAGACGCCAACAAAGGAAAATATGGCCAAGTTTATAGATAATCTGATAGAATTACAAGAGTTCTACAGCAAGAAAGGTCTTACAAGCGCCCAATCTCACATAGAAAGGTTGAAGTTTCTAAAGACTTATCTTGAAAAATACGGTATTTCGGAGAACTCAGAAATGCCTAAAGAGTCTGACATTATAACTGGCTTTCGCATAGCTGAATCACAAAAGGAATTTATGCGGATAAATATCAGGCGCTTTAATTTATGGAAACAGTAGCTATTTTTTCTTTTCTTTCTCAATTTCAATAAGTCGCCTTACATATCTGTCTGCAACTTTTGTCACAGAAGCCAAATCTACCTTGTCCGCATGGACTCCTTCCTCAAATTCTTGAAGACGTTCGACTATTAATCCATAATCAGGCCTAGAATCGTCGTAACGAATTCTTTTTGGTGTTTTTCCATGAAGAAATTCGGATTTCATGTACTTGACAAATCCCCTATAGTCATTTAGGCGTCTCAAACGTTCATTTTGGGGCACGTCTTGTATTCCATGCTTTATTGCGTCCAGTACTCCCCACTGTAATTCAAGATATTTATCATGTGTTACTACCATAATCTTCAGCCATGTCTTATAATCTAATTTAACCTAATTTATAAATTTATGGGGGCCATTCAACCACATACTTGACATTTCTGTCGACACCATAGACTTCCCTTATCGGAGTCGGTGTCAGCAATTTAGTCAAGCTAGGGTCTATTACGTATATTGCATTCCCAATTCTTACTTCATTCCATGCGTGGGGCACTCCATAAGCATTGCGCCAGTATACCGGGCCTACAACGACCCTACTTTCAATACCTAATCTATCAGCGACGACTTTAAACGCAGTAGCCTTATGGCGACATACGCCACCGACAGCAAAGCACATGCCCAATGCGGTTTCCTTGCCCATAAATCTTCTCTCCCATGCGGGTGGCGGATTGTTGCCTACGTGCACAATGCGGTCATGGATTAACCTTCCCAAGTCCGCTGATTCTTGATACGCATCTCCATAATTCGGTATTTCGTTGGCTATATTTATTATCCAAGGTTTATCTGGATCTATAACAGTTATATCACCCCATTTTATTTTTGTTATTATGGTGCGGCTTATACGTCTGAACCCGTTATCTCTGCCATAATTCACAAACCTTGCGAATTTACCCTGTATGCTCCCACCGAGGAAGAAGGTTTTTTGAACAAATGCGCCTAGACTCGACCTCCCGCCAGGAGCCATCGGAACTTCGTCAACTCCTTTTGCAAGCGAAACAAATTCTTCAGCCTCATCCGAAGCCAAAATTCCGCTCTTTGCCAAGTTTTCAGCGACTATTTTTGGGTTGCTTTTGCCTATAAGCTTGGCTATACCTGGAACATGCCCAAGGAGTTTGAATGCTTTTGGTACCGAGGACGCTATACGGACTACATCTTTTATGCCACTAGCAGCAACAGGTCCACCAAAGAAAATGTAAGTATCAGGCGAGCCAAGAATGTCTACCATGAAATCATCAGAAAATACAAGTGCCTTATAACCAAGGCTTTCTAGTCTACCTTTCCGGTGCAATGCATCTTCGAAGAATGACACGTCCTCAAGCATGTCCTCTTTGTAAGTCTGGGCTAAGAGCGTATACATCTCCAATGCCTTCTTTTCGCTTCTTGGCTCAAGTCTTCGGCCAAAATAGTAAAGCATTTTCGCCTCCTCTTCCTCAGTAGTCTCAGGGACGGCTGTTTTCCTATCATATGCGCTTAACGCTTTGAGCAGAGGCTCGTCAGAAGCCAGGAAGACTATCACCTTTTCTTCGAGCACCCACAGCCTGCCGACATGCTCGCCATATGCCATGGAACCGTAGCATCGCTCGCCAGGGTTCAGTTGTCCGGTTTCCTCGCGCAAATTGCAGGCCTCCCATTCCTTGAAAAGCTGGGCCCTGATTTCATTGTATTTGTCGTCAAGATATTTCTTGCCTGCGCTGTTCAGCTTCCCGTTGCTGACGAATCCTTTGTAGAACTTAAGAGAGTCCTCGACTGTTTTACCTGAACGAACATCGTCAAGAAGCGTCTTGTAGGTAAGGACATCCGCAGAAACCTTGTCATAATCTATGTTGTACGGGATCTGCTTGAGGAAGTTTATGTAAGTGAACAAGCCAAAGCCAGACCAGTCATTGTTAAGCTCGTCCAGGCTCTCGGCCGAGATATCCTGCATGAAATCCAGCATTGCAACTGTCCACGGATTGATGTCGTCGCTGACCTTGCAACAGGTCTGGGCGCCTTTTGCATTGCCGTACTGTGCATCAGGACAAGCATAGTTTTTGTCATATGTCCCGCCCCTGCTCGCGCAGCTCGAGTCGCTCATGCAGCTGTACGGGCACTCGGAACGGATGTCTTGGCCGCACTTCTTCCTGCCCCATATCCACTGCGGATGCTGGTCATCGCCGCCCTTGCACGCGTCGCTCTCCGAGCCTGCGAGCGAGCCGCGCTCGCAGCTCTGTGTCGCGGTGCACCAGCCGCAGTATGGCGAGCTGGCGCAGTCTTTGCAGCTGTCATAAAGGCACAGGTTTTGCCTCACCTTTGGAT
>CAZZNM010000109.1:2817-3137 GCA_964655805.1 uncultured archaeon | reverse complement strand
TGCGGCCAAGCCAGTCCTTGTCCAAGCCGCCTGCTGCAACCTCTGTGATTACAATTTCCATCTGCCCGATCTCTTCGCGAAGAAGCTGCTCTGATGTAGAATTTTTATGGGGAACAACGACATTTATATCGAATTTTTCAGCGACCTTTGCGACCTCTTTTATCTGCGTCTCCTGGAGCCCGACGCCGCCAAGCACTAATGCGTCTATCTTCATTTTTGCCAGCAATGGCTCCAGGCACTTCGCTTCAACATTAGGGCCGATTTCATCGCAGCGGACTAATGCTATCGGTAGGCCCATGGCATCTGCTGATAGCTTGCAC
>CAZZNM010000109.1:0-2790 GCA_964655805.1 uncultured archaeon | reverse complement strand
ATGCTGTAGAATTGTACCCAAGATATATAAATGCTTTTTCAGCTTACTTTCTGTATGATAACAGAAATGCATGGAATGTATAATGGCGAATATTATGTTATGGACTTAGGTATAGGGAATAAAAGATTGGAAGACGCTATTATAACTCAAGGATTGCATCATTTTGCTTCTATACCGAAAGCTATTTTTGATTCTTTGGTTTCAGATGGTTCACTCGCCAGTCACTGTAACGACAATCTGCCGCGCTCTTGATTTCACATCAAATTCCCACAGCAGGATGCTCTGCCACGTGCCCCGCATGAGCTTGCCTTCTGAGACAGGCAGAGAAATGCTCTGTTGTAGCAGCGCAGCACGCAGGTGCGAGTAGGCATTGTCAGGGTGTGAGTACATTTTCTTGTCATCGATCAGCTGGCGGAAAACTCGCTTGAAATCTTCGATCAGGAAATGGTCCATCTCATTAAGAATGATGCCTGCTGTCGTGCCGGGCAGGAATATATGGCACAGGCCCTCCTTGACCTTTGATTTCTCGACTAATTTCTCAATGTCTTTCGTGATGTCTACGTAATTGAGGGTTTCAGTCTTCACTTCGAAAGACTCGCGAAAAATCATAGTATTTAAATATTTTACGCTGCATTTAAATACAGCGTTTAAATACTCTATTTGTAGGTGTCTTTTGTAATGACGGAAAAAATAAAGATAGAAAATGTCGTCGCTTCTACTGACATCAAAAAGATAATATCCCTCGACAAGCTGCTGACCATACTCGAGGACAGCGAGTACGAGCCAGAGCAGTTCCCAGGGCTTGTGTACCGCTTAACCGAGCCGAGGGTAGCAACGCTCATCTTCCGCTCCGGCAAGATAATCTGTGTCGGCGCGCGCAGCACTGCTGCGGCAAAGGTGGCATTGCGCAAGACTGTGAAGAACATAAAAAAGATCGGCATCCGCGTCAATGAAAATGCCATCAAAGTGAAGATCGAGAACATTGTTGTTTCTGTGAGCCTTGAACGCGATCTAAATCTTGACCAGCTGGCATTCCAGCTCGATGACAGCGAATACGAGCCAGAGCAGTTTCCCGGCTTGGTCTACCGCATATATGAGCCAAAGGTTGCTTTCCTGCTTTTCTCTAGCGGCCGCGTTGTCTGCGCCGGCGCGAAAAGCTTGAACGATGTCAAGAAGGCCGTGAAGAAACTTGAGTCAAAGCTGCGCAGTCTGAAAGTATAATTCTCACTTGCCAATAACAACAGCTCCACAAGAAATCATGGGGTTGTTATACTTTTTCTATTTAAAAATCTTGCGGCTGCTAATTCTAATCTCTGAATAATATGGGATACGACAAAGAGTTCTTCAGAACTCTTTGTGTACGCAAAGACTTTTCTAAAAGTCTTTGCTGTACGACTTCGAGAAAGTATAGAATGGTCTAGACTTTTTACGAAGTAAAAAGGGTAGGGTATATGGCAGTATACGATGATACAATAATCCGTCTTGGCGAATTCTTGAATGAGAAATACTACAACGAGCTGCAGAAGGCCTCTCAGGAAGAGAAAGCGCTTGTCGTCGATTTTCCTATACTCGACAGATTCGACTCGATGATCGCCGACATGCTTTTGGAAAACCCTGAAAATGTGTTGAAAGCATTTCGCAAGGCTGCGCAGGATATAGTCGGCGAGAAGATAAACGTAAGAATAAAGAACTTGCCTGAAAGCAGAGACATCAGGATACGCAACCTTCGTGCAAAACACCTTGGAAAATTGTGGATTATCGATGCGGTTGTGAAAAGCGCGAGCGAGGTAAAGCCGCAGATATACGAAGCAACTTTCAAGTGCCCTGACTGCGGCACGATAATTGCATTAGAACAGGACATGTACATGCTGCAAAAGCCATTCGTCTGCGAATGTGGCAGGCGAGGCGATTTTGACCTACTCGAGAAAAGGCTGTATGACATAAGATGGCTTTCTGTCACCGAGCCTTATGAAATCACCTCAGGTGAGCAACCAGGAGGCATTGCTATTTTTCTAAAGGAGGACTTGACAACCCCAAGGATGCAGAGAAGGACAGACCCGGGCAACCGCATAATCATTGTCGGTATGCTCAAGGAATTACCAAAGCGTATAAAAGGCCGTCTTAGCACGCGGATGGATATGTACATAGAGGCATTGTACATCGAGCATGCAGAAATTGAGTTTGAAGAGCTGGATATAACACCAGAAGACGAGAAAAGGATACGCGAGCTTGCAAGCGATCCAAATATTTATGAAAAGCTCAAAGCCTCTGTCGCGCCTGGCATTTATGGCGTAGAAGAGATAAAGGAATCTCTTGTAATGCAGATGTTTGGCGGCGTTGCACATTTCATGCCTGATGGCTCAAGGATACGTGGCAATATTCATATTTTATTAACGGGCGATCCAGGTGTGGGCAAAACGGTATTGTTGAAGCTCGTTGCTACAGTGATGCCGCGCGGGAAGTACGTTTCTGGCAGTGGCGTCACGGGCGCGGGTTTGACTGCCAGCGTGCGCAAGGACGAGATGATTGGCAGCTGGGTGCTTGAAGCAGGTGCGCTCATACTCGCGAACAAGTCTGTGATAAGCATAGACGAATTTGACAAGATGAGCAGGGATGACCAGATTGCGATGCACGAGGCCATGAGCGTCGAGACAATAAGCATAGCGAAAGCCAGCATTGTTGCAACGCTTCCTGCAGAGACAGCAGTGCTTGCCGGCGCAAATCCAAAGCTGGGCAGGTTTGATCCTGCAACACCTATACCAGAGCAGCTCATGATACCAGAGACATTGC
>CAZZNM010000108.1:1450-3237 GCA_964655805.1 uncultured archaeon | reverse complement strand
CATCGACTACCTGTTTGGGCATTTCTGGCTCTACATAATCTGGCTTCTCTTCCCACTCCTCGGCAGCAGTATTTCTAGATTCCTTATTTTTTCCCATTTTTATCAACTATGTCTAATTTAGAAGGCGCAAGACAAAGGAATGATACAACAATACGTTATAGTCATGCAAAGAAATAATCTATATATAATTTCTTTGCTGACTATATGTGGAACAAGG
This sequence comes from uncultured archaeon, assembly GCA_964655805.1. Classification (GTDB taxonomy): domain Archaea; phylum Aenigmatarchaeota; class Aenigmatarchaeia; order GW2011-AR5; family GW2011-AR5; genus CAZZNM01. Next base: position 3,020 of record CAZZNM010000108.1, on the reverse strand, counting down.
TGTAACATCTATCGTTTATTTTCTTGTTCCACTATATACCCTGCTTCCGTCTTACTCTCCAAAGCTATTCTAGAAATAAGATTCTTAAAGCTTCCAAGTGCTTAGCAATTTACGCTTTTGTCGCCGCGGCACACGATGCTGTCGCCTGATATGCTCCACGATGACGATGTGTCGCCAGGCCTGCAGCAAATGGCTTTAGCCGCGCTCAGCGCAAGCTTGTCATAACCTGCCTGTAACTGCGTCAATGAGTTCTGGAGCGTCGCTTTCGCTGTCTCGCAGGTTGTCAGTGACGCATTCAGATTCTGGATTATAATACCCATTGTTGTTATGTCTGCCTGACACTTGGTTAAACTCTCCTTTACCGAGCTAAGTTCAGATTTCGCAATATCGGCTTCTGATTTTGCTGCAGCTACTTCGGTGTTTGCCAAGTCCATACTAGATTTACAATTTGCTGCATTCCCCAATGCCACGGTAAGCTCTTCGCTGCACTGGTTTCTTTGCTGTGTAACCAGGTCAAGCTCATCTTGCAATTGTTCCTGCTCTGCCTGCTGCTGTGTAACAAACCCGGTAATAGAATTGATACTGCTAAATGCAAATACAGCGACAAGAACAACGGCCGCAGCAAGTACGCCTCGTCTGCTGTTTAATTTGTTAAGAAAGTCGCTCAAATTATTTCTCTTCCTCTGCGATTTTGGCGACGGCTTGAATTCATAGCCCATATAATTATATGGCGCCGGTATATATATTTTGTTTTGGCCCTAAAGAATTTTTATAGGTACCAGAATTGCCTATTTCCAACTTTTCTTAAATTAACTTTTTTTGAAGAATGAAGCTTTTCTATGTATTTCAAGCCCGTTTCGTACCCCATATTAAGCTTATTGCAAATTTCAGAAGTTGACATAAACGGATAATTCTTCAAAAGGGTAATTATTTCTTCTTCATATTTCTCTGGAGTAAATCCCTTTTTCTTTGGCATACTGTTCTTCAATACAGAAATGTTTATATAGTCTAGAACTCTATAGTATAGAGTATTAAAGTCGATAAGTGATTGGATGAAAGTTACATCAGAAATTGCAAGAATTCATGCACATGTTTGTGGAGACGGGTATGTAACAGTAACAAAAGAAAATAGATCACGCTCCGATGCACTAACACATCCAAGAAGAAATTGGATAAGAACAGTGTGGACTTTAGCTTATTGCAATACATCCAAGAAACTAATAAAAGAATTTCAGAATGATCTAAGAAAAGCATTTAACAGAAAAGGATTGTATATACCAAAGAAGTTTGAAATAAGAGTGAGCGGTGCGAAACACATTATTAACTTTTTAGAATTAGAAAATAAAAATTCCAGGAATTGGGTTGTACCAAAGTTTATAACTAACTCTTCAAACAAGATATTAGCAAATTGGATTAGAGCATTCTTTGATGATGAAGCAACCGTAGATGTTAGTAGAAAGGCAATTCTTGTGAGTTCTATAAATAGAAAAGGTTTAATTCAATTAAAGATAATAAAATCTTTTAAAAATAAAGACAATATAAAATAATTCATGAAAACCTTGGCTAATAA
>CAZZNM010000108.1:0-1440 GCA_964655805.1 uncultured archaeon | reverse complement strand
TCAAATTTCCAGACTCCTCGAGAGATTTAAAATAAATTCTAAGATTAAAGGGCCTTATTACTACAAAATCTATGTTTCTTGGAGACTCTCGATTAGGTCTGAAAACGTCAGTAAATATTATAAGAAAATCTCATTCATACATCCGCAAAAACTAAAAAAATTGAAAAAAATAAAAATGGGACCGGTGGGATTATCATAAGATAAGCATTCTTATCTCATTTTGAACCCACGACAGCATAAACCTAAGCTACCATTTTGTTAGCTCAGTACGGTTCCTGCTCGGAACTTCAGCTTCACATAAGGGAAGCAAGTTGCTTGTCCAGATCGTGTGCTCTCCCGAGCTGAGCTACAGTCCCTCAGCTCATTTGTCATTCTGAGCTTTTTTATATCTTTACAAAGCTGTTAAATTAGATGAAAAAAGAAAAAGCGCCCGGGGCAGGACTCGAACCTGCGACCACCTGGTTAACAGCTTCAACCTGGTCAATCAGAATTAACCAGTCAGATGCTCTACCTACTGAGCTACCCGGGCATGAATCTAAATAAGACTGTACGGAATATTTAAAAACAGTTAAATTCGCGCTATGGTAGGAAATCCTTGTTCTTGAGCTTCTGCGGCACGTATTCAATCTAAGGTAAGAAATCTTCATTTTTTATTTTCTTTGGTAAGTACTCTTCTGACATAAATTTCAGCCCACGATTAGAAAGAGCTTCTATCTCGGCTTTGATACCTTTTTCTATCATAAGATTGATTTCCTTCTGCCATTCAGGCTTCTTGAACCAGTCATATTGCAGAAGCTCTTTTGCCCGCTTTGTGTCGATCTCTCTTGCCTTTATTACAGCTTTCTTGAGGTCAAACTCGAATATGTCGCTGATTGTTAAGCCAATAAATTTTGCTTCGGGTGTTGCAATCCTATCTGAGATATGAGCCAAGCTTATAGAGCCAGATTTTATTACAGAATAAATATACCATCCAAAACTATCTGCGTCAGTGAAGACGTAAACAGGCAACTTGTGCTCCTTATTCAATCGCTGAATGAGCAGACGCGTTCCGCGCGATGGCTGGCCGCCAGTGCCTATGAGTATGCATTTATGTTTCTGCCAGAACTTGTCCTCATGCAGGCGCTCAAAGCCTGCGTTTTTCTCTATTACTAGAACAAACTCAGCATTCACTTTCTTGAAATCTATCTCATCAATTGTGCTCGGTATTGACCAGCCGCCGCTACCTAATCTGGACCAGTCGATATCGTCGCCTCGATCTTGAATAATTACATTGCCGGCAACAATACCTTTGCGGTCTGTCGTTAAGTGCAACTGCTCACGCAATACATCTAATGCCACTTCGATATCGACTATGATCGGATCTGACTCGCTCTGCTCATCAAATGTGTTCTCGTTGCTGTCAGGCAGTGTTCGCTTCAAATTATAGAACATATCCCTGAT
>CAZZNM010000107.1:0-3262 GCA_964655805.1 uncultured archaeon | reverse complement strand
GTAAATCTTGCAATGTGGCAAGCGAAAGGCTCGGTTATAATTGTTCTCGATGCAGACACATTAATAGAAAGAAACTCATTGGAAAGAATAGTCTCGCCTTTCGGCGATAGCCGTGTTGCTGCCGTGGCTTCGACATTGCGCGTCAGAAAGTCATTGAATCCATTGACATGGTTCCAGCATTTTGAATACGCCATGTCAACAAGCTGGCGCCACGTTGTTGATAAGGTAAATGGCTTATGCATCGTGCCGGGCTTTTGCGCATTCAGGACTTCAGCGCTGCGGAGCATAGGCGGCTTCAGGGGCGACACGGCAGTGGAGGATTATGACATATGCCTGCACTTAATGAAAGCCGGCTACAGGATTGCAATGGCACCACAAGCAATAGCTTACACAAAGGTGCCTGAGACGTTTAAGGGCCTGGTCGTGCAGCGCATACGATGGAACCGCGGTACTATACAGACAATCAGAAAGCACTCTGATTTGCTGCTGAAAAGGCATGTAATTGGGCTCTATACAATGCCAACGCAGCTTTACTGGTTCCTGCATGCGTTCATCTATTTGCCCGTAGTGCTCTACCAGATTCTCTCTGGGTACTGGCAGTATTTTGTTTTGCAGGGCACATATTTCTCAGCAAGCGTTGTCAATTATTTCCTTGGGTGGTTCACCATATTCGGCATGCTTGATTTCATCAGCAAGGTCGCCGCAGGTATCTATCCGGCCAATACGCTGAACATACTCACAATAATTGTATTTCTTCTAAGCTATGGCTTTGCACTCTATTCAATAATCAGATTCTCCGGCATAAATCTTTACAGCATTGCATCCCTGCTTTTCTTTTTTCCCTATTATATTGTTATTCTTGTTGTATATGTGTACTCGACAATCTACGAGATGTTCGCAAAAGACGCCGGCGAGAAATGGGAGAAGAGCCGCTAGCCGAACGCATTTGAAATGTGACTGGGGGATACCCCGTTGACATATATTGGGCGTAATGCATTGATATTACATATGAACTGCATGAATCATGATTTGTATTAATTTAAACTCTTGATATATTTTATAATGGAACATTATGTCTGATGAAAGCGCACATGAACTAATTAGAATATTCGCAGAATTAATGCGTAAAGAGTCCCCTGATGCAGATGAATTGTTCTCAGAATTGGAGAGAGTTCTTTCAAACCGAGGGTCTATCAAGCCACTTCGCAAAAGCTCGACCGTTCATTCAGGTTGGTGGGGTAATTATCATGAGATTGCAGAACCGGAGTATAAGGACCCCCTTCATCTAGTTTTCCCACATCAAGACCCGCTAGATGTAACTGTTTCTTCCCTTAGATTTCCAAATGACATGGCAAATATGGAATTAGATCCGACAACAAGAAAGGGATTGCTAATAGACGAGGTAACAATGGCTGATTTGAGGCTCAATGAACTGGCAGGTGCTATAAACCAGACAAAGACTCAGGCAGGCTATAGGATGCTGGAATACCTGCTAAATTTCCCACTAAGAGATCCAAAGGAGATAAGGTATCGCCAAGAAATGTTCAAAGAACTTGCGGATAATCCACAGATGATAGATGGCCTAACAACGTATTTTGGGATAATGAGCGCCAATGAACATGGGTTTGTAGAATTCACATATCCTACAAAAAGCAGTTCTCCACCATCATTACACACGTTCAATAATGCAAGAAAATATCTGGCCGCGATTCCAGCTATTGTCGCGCAGCTCAGAAATGCCAGATCCAGGAAATTGGTCGAGATCCGAAAGAATATGGAGAAAGTATTAGCGACAGGGGAAATGCAGGATTTGTACAGGACTGTTATAAATCAGGAAGTTATGGATGTTGTAAGACTTGATCCTAGTACATGGACCGATTCGATTAATGATACCATAGCTAAATATTTGTTAACTCTTGCTCCGATAATGTCGTCTCTCGAGCATGGACGTCTAACTGTGGATTTCAGGGATGGGGCATTCAGACTCACTCCACGACCTGCTGATGAGCCAATTATGTTGAATATACCCATTCACGGTTTGCGGGTAGATCTTGATAAGATGAGACCCAAATATTTTGATAGGAATCTGATATTCAATTTGTACTATAGTGCAGGTCTTGTCGAAGCTTTATGTACCATAGGGAATCTGCCGCGGCAGCTTTATCCTACACCTTTAACATTCCCGTCGTTCACGAATGATAAGGAGTATGCCGCCAGGTTAACAGAACCTACTGATCCATTCCTGTTGCTTGGTGGGGTGGATGTTGTAAAGAACCCATATGAAATTGATGGAGAAACAAGAGGCTATGTAGTAAGCGGCCCTAATAGCGGTGGCAAAACAGTTTTTGCCTTTACTTTGCCTAAGCTCCAAGCGCTTGCTCAAGTAGGAGCTCCAATTCCTGCAGGAATGGCACAAATAGCCGTAGCGGACCATGTTTATACACTCAGGCCAACGGTGTACGAAGGCATAGGAGAAGGAAGATACATACACTCGCTGAGAAGAGGCAGATATATTATGGAGAATGCTACTTCCAGAAGTCTTGTATCAATAGACGATTTTGAAGGCACAGACCCGGATGACTCATACCGCCAAGCATTAGTTATCCTTGAGAACCTGTATAGGACAGGCGCAGGCATAACTATGAGTACACAAGATATCAGAGTACCCCAAGGTATATACGAAGATGGCAACTTAAGCAAAGGAATAATTCCGATGCATGTCGAATGGGAAGAATTGCCAGATGGTATTAAGTTTTTGTACAGAGCTGTTCCAGGTATCGGAAAGAGCATTGGCGGTGCGGCAGCCAAAACAGCATTTATGGACAGAGATTCTTTGAATCAACTTATGCAGAGAAGAGGATACGCGTAAATTCTATCTAGCGTATTCGATTCTACCCCGCATATGTTAGGTATGGGCCTGGAGAGAAAAAACAATTTCTATTTTTTCTCCGTTTTATTCCCTGAAAACAGGCGGCGGAAGAACTCCAGTATGAAGTTGCTGCCCATCTTCGGCGTACGTATCCAGCCGGTGCGGCGCTTCGCCACTGAGCGGAAGAATGCGACCATGTTAGCGCCAGCGAGTACAATGCCTATGAAGAACGCGGCAAAATAGAGCTTGAAGAAGTCATGAATCTTGCCAGCGCGGTGAAGCGCGATTATGCCAAGGGCAATGAAGCCTGATGTAAGCAGGAGCGTTTTGCCAAAGTTGACGATGTCGGCGAGTGCTAGGGGCTTCGGCGGCGTTATCAGCCAGCCCAGCTGC
>CAZZNM010000106.1:0-3276 GCA_964655805.1 uncultured archaeon | reverse complement strand
TGGTGGGGTTTCGTAAGGAGGAGGTGTCCCGTAAGGTGGTGGGGTTTCGTAAGGAGGAGGTGTCCCGTAAGGTGGTGGGGTTTCGTAAGGATACGGATACGGGCATATCTCATACCGCGCCTCAATGGACGCCTTTATGATCCATGTAAGCTCTTTGAATTTTTTCTCGTCAGGAATCCTGTATTTCTGGTCTGTGCATTTTATCGCAACCTTTGTTGTTGTGCTACCCTCATCCAAGGCTTGTGCTTGGTTCGCTGCAAAGCTTATCTGGGGAGTGTGACAAAGCTGTAGATCAAATCTCTTTGGACATTCTGTTGTGCATATTGCTCCTGATGGTCCGCATTCGTATTCATAACTACATTTAACAAAACCGTCGAAAAGCGCCTCAAGCTCTTTCATCATCTCCTGAAGGAGCTTGTCAATTTCTGGCTTGAGCTCTGTCGTGTCTGTTATGCAACTTGAAAGCGCAAGAACAAGCGGCTTTTTCTTTGCATATTCGTAAAGCTTGAGGTATATCCACCAGAACCTGTTCGGCTTTGCATCTGTCGCTATGTTTCCGTCGTATATCACCTTCAGGTCCTGTCCCTGATATGAAATGTTCCCAGCTAGCGCAGTAGAGTTCCAGAAAATGCACTCAGCTGTCCTGCACTCCTCTGGGTATTGTACTTTCACGCATTCGTAGCCCTTCATATCTGATTCAAGAATCGTGTCAGCTCTGCCCATATATATGCTGAATAACGAGGACGTCTTGTTGCTCATAGACCACACAACCTCTACAGGCTCTGGAGGCACAGGCCTTCCATTGCACCACCACAAGCGCTCGCCGCCATAGCTGCCTCCGGCTGCAGCTATTTGTAGGGAAGCGAAATTTGATGTAAGCTCTAACGCATCCTTCAAGCTGCGCTTGGATGACTCTATTTCAGATATTGCAGAGTCTGCTTCTGATATTTCCCTGCTCAATACAGTGCTCTGCCTGGTTATGCCTATATGTGATATGGACCAGAAAAGCACAAGGGTTATGACAATAAAGCCGATCAATGCAATTGAGAGAATTTCTATGCCTTTCATGTTCACCACGTATAAGCTATTGCCTTTGTATAATTGCCTGTTGTAGGCACGAGTATTTCATACCGGTATATGCGCGCGCCCCGTGGCAGCGGGTGGCCTATATCTATGCTTTCTAAAACATCTTTCTTTGCTGTTATTATGATATTCTCTATTACCTTGGAAATCTCAGCAGCTTCGGATAAGGCAAAGGACCTGCCGCCGGTCTGGCTTGAAATATAATCCATATATTTTCTGAGCACACTTTTGCATGTGCATATATATTCAAACGGAGTTCCAGGAGCGCTTATCGCACTGCACGACTCGCCGAAAAGTCCGAATACCTTTACCTTATTCTTTTTTGCCTCATCGACACCTCTTTGCAGTGCTGTGTTCTGCGTTGTCGATGAGCCAACATCGCAAGAAGCGCATGCGTCATTGGCACGGCACCCATAGTATATATCAATCTCTTTGCATCCGCACTCGCTGCCGCCAGGAAGCTCGTCGCCGATGGCAATGCCAAGACGTATTGACACCTCTTCTGGTGCCCAGCCGCCTAAAGGACCGCTTTTCGATGCGCATGCAATGCCGCTGCCCCAGTCCTCTTCGACGTCCCATTTCCACGGATCGCCTGGCTTACCGACAGATTTGCACAAACTGATGTCAGTGGGCTCCAGAGGCTTCCTTGGATCGTCATCTGGATCTCTGCCTCGATCTTTTCTGTCCCTAATATCCCTGTCTGATGTCCACAGATATACAATGCACCTGAAGTGCTCAGTATCGAAATCAGAGCAGACAATTTCAGGCAAATTTATCTCAGGTTTTGCGCAATTAGACTGACCAAGGAGATAGAGTGTGGCAAAGACTTTTCTGCCTCTTTTATTTATATCCTCGATGATTGCAGGGAGTTTTTTCAGGTTATTGAGATCATCGCACAAGCTGCCTGAAACGTCTGCAACGAGCACAATCTGGGTAACGTATTCAATCTTTTCAGGGAACGGGATTGTCATGTGCCAGTTCTTTCCGAACATGGCATTCATTCGCCACTCTAGTTCCTCGGATACATTTACAGGAGCGAGTGTAGCTCCTACGTAGACAATATCAGTCTTCTCAGACACACCACGGCCAGCTAAATCCAGCAAGCTCATCCCATATTTTTCATCGCTCATCAGAAATAATGCGTTGACACCGCCCTTCAGCCGTTCGTTTTCGGTCCTGATAACGCTGATGCTTAATGACTGCGTTGCGTCGCCAAGTATGAAGATGCGCGACAAGACTATGAAAAACGTGATTGTTATAATTAGCAGAACGAAGCTTACTGATTCAGACAGCTGCCCTTTTAAGGGGAAACTACGTTTCCCCCTTAACCCCCCTCCTTTATTGAATATATTATTTTTCAAATCACGTCACCACATTCACTTTTCCATCCCTGTAGCTTGCAGACACATAATAGATTCCTGGTCCGAGATTAATATTAGCAGGACATAGGAGCTGCCTGCAGTTCTTTTCCATACACAGCATGCTGCCAGATGTCTTTGCATCCACAGAGAACGATACACTGCCGGCGCTGGATGATTTGTAAAAGCATGCCTTGTCAATGATGCCCGCAAGCAGCTCGAGCTCGCCGTCGACAAATCGCAGCTCAATGATGCCGGGTCTTATATCTGCATCCGAATATCTGACGCCAATCGGCGAGTTAATAATAAGGCCTTGTACCAATATTCTTCCAGAAGACAAGCCAGCTGCACCAAAGGACCAGTTGCGCACAGCGCTGCCATCCCTGCTCTTTTCAATAATGCTTGCGCGCCAGCCATAATCAAAGTTGCGCGCGCATTGCGGCTCGATATTTGCATACTGTCGTGAAAAGCTATCCAGCTTGCCGACATCGACAATGTTTGTATATTCTTTTTCTGGTTCCTTGTACGCCAAGCAATCTACTGAGCCAGCAAGCTGCAGCATGGTGTTTGACGTAGCTATGCGCATTATGCCTTCCCTTTCGCGCACGCGTGCCTCATTCATGGACGAGAATATAGAGTTGATGAGGATTATTATAGCGACTATGAAAAGAATTATCATTATAGGTTTTGTTAATATACCCTGGCCTTTAGACAAGACAAAACCTACGGTTTTTTCTCTTCCTTGATCTCTTTTTCCCTTATGGATAATATTATTTTCATTTCTCATAACAATCATCGTATACATGGCTCGCTCTTCAGCAAAGCACAAGAGCAT
>CAZZNM010000105.1:0-3292 GCA_964655805.1 uncultured archaeon | reverse complement strand
TCTCCATACTTATCACCATTATTACTTGCAGACTATAGTTTAAATATTCTGATGTGGAACAAATCCAAAGGGGCGTATTTCTATCCGCCAGGATTCCCTCCCAGCGTCGGGATTGTACGGGCACATATTTCAACCTTTAAATATTTGTGCCCGTATAAATTAGTATGGTGTACCACGAAGTTAAACTAAGGAGTTGGAAAAAGTATAATTATTTAGTCAAGACTGTAAGACATGGAAAACGTTGGAAGAAAATAAGAAAGTACATAGGCGAAGGGAACCTTTCCAAAAATAAAATAAAGAAGGAAATAGAGAAATTTCAGAACGTAATCCAAAAACCCATTTATTTAACAGAGGTGCAGGCAGAAGAAATAGAAAACATAAAAATAATATTTGATGCTTACCTGAGGAAAGGCGGGAAATCTGGTCTTGAAAATTTCAAAGAATGGTTTTTTACAGAATTGACCTACAACTCAAATGCCATAGAAGGAACATCCTTGAGTTTAAGGGAAACTTCTCTTATCATTAATGAAGGTATTGTACCAAAAAATGTTAGCCTGCATGAAGTTAACGAAGCAAAAAATCACAAAGAAGCCCTGGAATTTCTGCTAGATTATACTGGCGAAGTAAATGAGAAATTTATCCTGAAACTTCACTCAATGATACTGAGAAATATAGATGATAAGAATGCGGGTAAATACAGGGAAGTGCCCGTTTTTATCGTGGGTTCTGATGTAAAATTTCCGCATCATTCCAAGGTTCCGCAATTGATAAAGGGTTTGGTAAAATGGTATAAATCAAATAAGAGAACTATGCATCCATTTGAGCTTGCTGCATTATTTTCAATGAAATTTGTTTCCATCCATCCATTTATAGATGGGAATGGTCGTTGCTCCCGTCTCTTCATGAACTATATATTGAAAAAGAACAATTACCCGGAAATCAATATCTATGTAAAATACAGGAATAATTATCTGAAAGCTGTAAGAAAATCGAATGACGAGGATTATGCAATGATAGTGGATTTCCTGTTTAGGACAATAAAGAAGAACTATGAATTTTTGAGGGAGGGGTAGACATATTTTATAAAGATTTCGTATATGGTATTTCATAATTGAAGAGGATTATGATGATGTCAGCACAAAACCTAAAAATAATAAGGCCTGAAGGTAGGGATTGGATACCTTTAATCGGCATTGTAAATTTTACAGTTACCAAACCCAGAGAACTTAGAGATTCGGGTTATGTTGGTGAGATAGAACATAGATTTCATCCTGTATATCCAATGTATCAGGGGTTATCATATGCAGGAGCTGTAGGAGGCCTCTTAATAGGAGGCGCTTACGCTGTTGATGCGATAATGAAACTTGTTTAAATATTATCTCCTATATTTAATCTAAATCCAGTGTATTTCTAATCCTCAAGATTCCCTACCAGCGCTAACATCTTTATGTTCCGGTTTGCTCTAACACTCAAACTTATACGCTATTTCACATCAGTCGTGCCTATAGCTTCTTTCTCTTCTCCGAAGTCAACATTGGCAAAGACTTTGCTGAATTCCTTGTCGTCGAGAAAATCTAGAATCAATGCGATTATCTCTTTCTTGTTTGAGCCAACTGTATAGACAATATGCATCGAGTCATTTACAGTTATCTTGAATAAATTAGACGCATCGGCCAGCTCCTTGTACTGCTGTGGAATCTGGCTGCGTGGAACAGGCACGCCGCGCAGCGGGTCAATGCGCAGGTACTGCAGCTTGTTGCCCAAGGATATGAAAATATCACTGCCTCTCATGGCTTCGTATCGTTGCTTCGCAACTGAATGCATCTTTATCATCAGCTTCCTAAAGGGCCTAGACATCGTGAATCACCGCACCTTCCAGCAAATCGTTGAACTGCCTGCTGTCATTGTGTGTCCAAAGCACGCCCTTACCGCCGACTACTATTCTGCCTTCTGCTTCCAGCTGATCAAGCATAGAGTTGAGCGTTCTGAAGTCTAGATTGGGCAATAATTTTAGTATCTCACTCTTGAGCATGGGCTTCTCTGCTTCCTTCAATATCCTTTCAAGCATTTCGGCAGTCACAAGAACTAATTGCAATTAATCTTTATATTCCGGTTCGCTCTATACACAAATATAAGGGAGATGATAAGAACCGTAGGTGCTTATAATGGCTGATTTCACTTTATTGTTGTGGATAGCGATATTGCTCCTACTTGCAAAGACATTTGGCGAGATTGCAGAACGGCTCAAGGTGTCATCGCTCGTGGGCGAGGTTTTTGGCGGTATCTTGGCAGGGCCGATACTCCACATTGTAAAGCCAGACTTGCTTCTTCAGGAGATCGCCGGTATAGGCGTCATTTTATTCTTCTTCATAGTAGGGCTCTCTACAAAGTTTGATGACATAAAAAAAGATGTATACACAGGCAGTGTTCTTGCCATGCTCGGCTCGCTGTTCTCGCTACTTGCTGGCTTCCTTGTGGGCTTTGTGTTTTTCAACGACTTCAATATAGGACTAATCTTAGGCATTGCGTTCATGTCCACAAGCAGCGCTATAACGATACGCGCCCTTGTCGAGCGCGGTGAGTTTCACAGCAAGTCCGGCAAGATGTTGGTCATGATAAACATGGCAGATGATGTCATAGGCATCGTTGCACTCTCGCTGCTCACTATGTATATTGCGCAAAGTATTCAGATATGGCAAACGGCTTTGCTCTTTTTCGGCATACTGGGCTTCTTTTTCTTCATTCTCACGTTCGGCTCCCGTTTCATCAACGGCTTCCTTACATTGTTCCAGAAGATGCGGGACGAGCAGATACTGTTAAGCATACCGCTTGTAATCATGCTTTTTGTTGTCTACTTTAGCGAGAATATAATCTTAGCTGGCGTGACCGGCGCCTTTCTTGTCGGCATGACCATGAGCAAATCCCAGATCACCGAACCGATCATAATACCAAAAGTAAAAACCATTGGCTACGGCTTTTTCATACCGCTTTTCTTTGCATACAGCGCTATAGCTTTTGATTTAGCTTCGCTTTACCAGTCATTCTGGCTTATAATTGCGTTGGTTGTGACAGGTATCTTGGCAAAAGTTTTTGGTTCAGGCATTCTCAGCAGGCTTTACAGTTTCAGGTCGCGCGACCAGCGGTTGATCGGCATCGGCATGATACCAAGGGGCGAGTATACTATAATCATCGGGCAGATAGCGCTGACCGCCGCGATAATCAGCGCGCAAGTCTACACAGCGCTGGTGGCTGCCATGATAATAACAATAATATTAACGCCTATCATGATGCG
>CAZZNM010000104.1:0-3351 GCA_964655805.1 uncultured archaeon | reverse complement strand
ATGGCAAAGAAGCAATACGGCGAAGAAAACGTCACATGGGACAGCGTAGGGCAATTGGCTGGCCGTGTCGGCACAGACATTCTAGAGCAAAATGCAGAAGGCCGAGTGACGAACCACTTGCGTCACATATATCTGAAGGAAAAATATGGCAAGTACTATTTTACAAACCCAAGGTTCTGGAATTTTGTCGCGCGGCTCGCACGCTCCTCAAAGAGGCAGCAGATACTCAATCATTTCAGGAATTATTTTGACAAGCCGCACAAACTGGAGCTTCAGGAGGAGAAGAAAATAGAAGTTACGACAAGCAATTAAAGCGTCTGTTTGCATACTATTTCTATGATAATTACCTTGCTCACTGATTATGGCGATTTTTATGCTGCGCAGGTAAAGGGCGTTCTCGCGGGAAATAATGTAAGTATCATCGACATCACGCATGACATAAGGCCGCACAAAAATTCTGTCTATGCCGGCGCATACATCCTGAGGCATGCAGCAGACAAGTTTCCAAAGGGCACGATACATCTTGCAGTTGTCGACCCCGGCGTGGGCGGAAAACGTGCAGCGCTGGCTATAAAAACAAAAAATTATTGGTTTGTGGGCCCAGATAATGGCCTGCTCGCCCCTGCTGCTGAGAGCGATGGCATAAAAGAAATATTTACCATCAATCTGCCTGCAAAAAGCAAAACATTTCACGGAAAGGATATATTTGCACCTGCTGCAGTACAGCTGCTTAAGGGCAACAGAAAATTCCTGCAAAAAACAAAAGATTATGTGCAGCTGCAACTGGAAAGCAAGGCATTTGTCAATCGGTTTGGCGATATCGAGCTGCCAATAAAGGACGAGATTATTTCTGTGAACGGCAAAGCGATAAAGAATTACAGCACATACAGCGAAGCGCAGCATGGCGAGATTTTCTCTGTTATAGATAGCCGCGGCCTTCGTGAGCTCGCTGTCCGCGAAGGCAATGCATCAAGAAAGCTTGGCAGCAAGATTGCCGTCAGGACGAAAAGCAAAACATACAATTTCGATGTTATAAGGCTTGGAGTCTAGCGAGAAGGCAGCTCCTCCTGTTCCTTCCCGAGCAAAGAAAATCTCCTTTTGCCATTGTTGCTCGAATTGGACATCTTCTTCAGCCGTACAGATATCTTTTCCCATGCGCTGAGCTCTTTCCACGTGTAAATATGCGCTATCTTGCCACTGCATATTGGGCAGTTCTCGAAAGTGGTGAATGATTCAAAGTTCTTTTCGCAATTTGCGCAATAATAATGATATTTCTGCGCGAGCGGGCGCTCATATTTAGCACCAGTTATGCTGCGCACAGCACCGCCGCAGAATTTGCATGCCTCTGTCGGCACTTTGGCATCAAAACTACGCACACATCTGGGACAGTAATAAAGATACTTATATTCCTTCAGTCTATGCTTGTGGAACTGGTCCAATGTACCTTTTGGAAGGTCATCAACTGTTTCCATTTCAATCACTCTGTTATTGCACGTGTCCATCGTCCATGGATCATTAGGTTATTTAACCCCCTTCTTAAGTGAAATATGTCTGGAACCTTAGGCAGCCTGCCGTGGATCTCGAGTTCATTCTGTGACAGGAATATAATCATGCCGTCGTATGCCCTGTCAATATCAATTCTCATGTTTCTTGGACCAGAATAGACGATCTTGAGCTCATGTTTTTCTGGCGCTTCGGCATCATCAAGATAGGATGTAATTTTTGGCAATACAGTCGCATTATATGAACGCGCATGAGTACGTATATCCCTAATTGTATCTAATTCATCTTCAGGTTTCACGTACACTGACAGACTTTTTGTGTAGGTCATTTTCCATCACTCCAGATTCTTCAATTATTCGCTCAACCCAAGATATTTCCAAAGCCCTCTATGGCCGCGTTCTCCTGCTCCTCGATTTTGGCGATTACCTTGTCCTTGTGCTCGTATTTTTTCCCCAACTGATCCAGCAGCTCATGCGCCTTCTGGATCGCGGCTTCGCTGCCGTCTATGATTATAAAATAACCCTCTTCGTTGATGTCCAGGTGCGGCGCACTGCGAACTATAATGCTCTGCCTGCTTACCAAGTCGTCTGTTCTTAATGCATTTTCCGCCTTGTCCTTGTTCTCTGCTGGCACTAGGAAGACTTCTTTCATCAGCTAAACTTTGAACGAAACGCTTAAAAGCAGAATGCCCTTAGTTAGAAAGATGCCTCTACTAACAGTATACAATAATGTACCATATAGCGATCTGGAGCAGTTTGTCGGCCATCGTGCAATAATAATTTCAAGAACAGGCCACAGGTATACGCGTATTGGCAGTAATATAAAATATGGATATATTGGCTACTTTCCATTTATTCAATTCCCGCCATTTAATACAGCTTATGCTGTGGCTCCGGAATTAGAGATAACAGGCGAAGCTCCACTTGGTTTTGTCATTACCCCTCACGATGACAAGGTTTATGTAAAACGCTAAATCCCCAGCAAAATCGGCGAAGCGTCAGAAAGCAGCTTGCAGCCCTTGGCTGTAACGACAATATCATCCTCAATACGCACGCCAAATGGCCCATAATATCCGGGCTCGACTGTCAGAACCATACCGCTCTTCAATGCATAATCGGCTTTTTTGTGCAGACCTTGTGGAAAGTCGTGGACAAGTATGCCTAAGCCATGGCCTAATGCATGGATCATATCTTTGCCAAAGGCCTGTTTTATTATGTTATTAGCGATATTGAAAACATCTTTTGCTTTCACGCCTTCTTTGATAGCTAAAATCGCTTCCCTTTGCGCCTTGTAGACCGTTGCATACACGTGCTTCTGCATGACATTGGCCCGGCCAAGAACAAAAGTCCGTGTTAAATCTGAACAATAACCTTCATGAATGACGCCAAAATCTATCAGAACGATTTCACCATTCCTAACTTTGGCACTACCAGCTATATGATGCGGCGTTGCGCTGTTGCGCCCAGCTGCCACTATTGTTGGAAACGAATGCCCTTCGCTACTAGAAAGCGCTGCCATATCCAGTTTTTTGGCAATTTCCTTTTCTGTCTGACCTTCCTTCGTGCTTTCCGCGACCTTACTTATTATTTCTTCTGTTATTTTGCATGCCTCGTGAATTTTCCTTATTTCTTTATTAGTTTTGACGCTTCTCACGTTATTTAACGAATCAGAAATATCGACAAAACGACGATTTTTCAGTAATTTCTTCGTTCTTTTGAACCGGGCGATGCTTGTCATTTCGTGGTCTATGCCTACGCGCCTGCCAAGATATTTGTTCAATAGTGCGCTCAATTCTTTTCCGTCTTTGAAAAGAACAGTGTCAAAATTCCTGTATTTCCGCAGAATGCC
>CAZZNM010000103.1:0-3381 GCA_964655805.1 uncultured archaeon | reverse complement strand
TCAAGAAACGCTATAAAATCCTTGCTTTCAGCGATTTTGTAGCATGGCACCTTGCCTTCAGCTATTTGGCAGAAAATGCAGGATTTCATGAATTGTAAATGATAAGTAAATTATTAAAATTAGAATCAGATTACGCTACAGTGTAATACACAAACTTGCCCTGCCTTTCCTTTACCAATTTGCCCTCGCGTACCATCTGATTGAGTATCTTGCGCTGTGTTGTTTCGCCGATGCCTGTGTGGCGCATTATACTCTCTATGGTCATCCTGCCGTTCTCGCGGACATAATTAACTATAAGGTCCTCAATTGCGCGGTAATCAACTACGGCGCCTTCTGGGCGCGGCTTTCTGGCACGTCGTTTTGCCGGTTTCCTTGGTTTGCGCGGCGCAGGTGCACGCCTTTTCGGCTTTACTTTTAATTCACTAATCAACGTCTCAAGTTTTTCAAATTTTACCTGCATCTGCGTGAGTATAAGATTTATCTTTTCCATCTCTTCAAAGTTCTCTACCTCTATGTTGTGCCATGCCTCGTGCATCTCACTGAGCTTGCTGCTTGTGCGCGCTGTCGCATCATCTATTTTCTCGCTCATTGAAGATACAGCATAATCTATTCTGGATGTTATTATTTCTTCGTTCCTTGCCAGTCTCCTGTCCATTTCTCTTGCAGCATTGTCGAGATTCTCGTTCATTGATTCAATCGTTTTTCTGTTCGCCTCAATTAGCGCTGCATTGCCTTCGGCGCGCTCTCGCAAGCCCTTAATTGCCTGCTTATTTGTCTCGGCAATTTCGCGCATCTCTTCCGCGCTCTCAGCGGCCCGCTGCGCAGCGACGCGCGCTGCGTTCAGCTTTTCGCTGAATTCGTCGCTTCGTGCATCGCCTTTCTCAATTGATTCCTTTAAGGCCATGGATAGCTGTCTTATGTCGCCTTCGACCCGCTGGAATAATCCGGCGATATCCTCGCTGATGTTATCGACCTTTGCCGCAAGCAGTGAAAGCTTTTCCTCAAGCGTGCTGCTCGACGAAAGCATGATGTTCCACGCCTCGGAAATATTACGGATCTTTGCATGGATGTCAGAAAGTACAGGCTCGCTGATCTGGTCTGTATTAAGCTCGCTGACAGCACCACTAAGCTCGCTGATCGAAGACCCCTGCCTGTCCAGAGCAAACCGTATGTCAGCAATGGCGTCAGAAATGGCTGTAATGCTCTTTGCCTGGGCTTCGCTCATCTGAAGCATGCCTTCCATGGCTGCGATGAGCTTTTCTGTTATATCCGGTTCTTCACGCCGCAGCTCATCTGTCGCAAGCTCTTCTCCATGCTGCATTTTTATTGGTTTAAGCGAAAAGTATTAAAAGACTACTATGCAGTAGTGATTAGACGTAATTGGTGCGTGATTATGCCAAAAAACTGGAAAGAAATGCTGGATAAAGAGGACGAAAAGCGGCTGAACAACATACTTCACAAAGTTGAAAAGTATCGCGCAGCTTACCGTGCCTCAGAAGAAATAGGCACAAACCAGTTCTGGAGCGCCCTGCTCGAGCACAGCAAGGGCAATGAGCGCATTTTAAAACGCATGGAACTTCTGGAAGCGCTTGCAAGAAGGCAAAGGGAAAAACCAATAATAATTGAAAAAATAGTCAAGGAAAGGAAACTACCTTCAAGTTATTGGCAGCTCCCTGTTGGCGCAGTTCCTCTGTTGCTTTCATTGCTGATTTTATCGAACATCACAATGGCAGAGAGCGTATCGCAGTTCTCATTCGTGAGCTCGCTGTTCATAGCATTCTCTTTGATTGTTTTCGGCGGCGTGCTGTGGTATTCGACCTTAAAGGATTGAGCTCACTATGGTGAATCGAAATCTAGAAAGACTAAGAGGAAGAAAAAAGGGTGATTTAGGGGGTTATTTATCAGCTGCATATGAAGGTGTGCTTTTAACACGCGAAGCGATAGAAGATATAACTTATTTTGCTAATCGTTTAACTGGTAGAATCGAGTACTTTGGAAGTCTGGATGAAGTGCCTAAGATGATTAGAAATAGCCCACTCTGCGCTGAAGGTAGTATTTTAATGAAAATTTATCCCGATCGAGAATTTGGAACGATCGAAGACGTAAGATTACCTCATGGAATGACCCCACGGGCAAAAAGTGTTTTAGAAAAAAGTTTCAGTGCATATAACGAAAGTAAGTGAATTCTTTTCTAGGACTCCATTCTGTATGCAGCACGCATTTTCGGTATAGTGTGTCAGAGTTGAACCATCTCAAATAGGCGTTATTTTTCACAACTGCTCAATGGCAAATCTCGCGACATCGCGCATTACGCAGTTTTAAATAATTAGCTGGATAAGTTATCCAACATGGAGCAGACAGGGGTGCGCGAGGTTGTTGAAGTGCAACAGCGGCATATACAGACGAGCGCATATAAGAATCTCCTGATTCTCTCGACAATAACCAGCATCGGCATTTTCGGCCGCGTGCTTTTCCAGTTCATTCCAAGCGTCGAACCATTGACCGCGCTGGCAATAGCAATCGGTTATTTTTATGGCATCAGGCAAGGCATTTTTGTCGGTGCTGTCGGCTTCTTTGCGTCAAACTTCTTTGTCTGGGGCTTCCAGGGGCCGTGGACCGTCTTTCAGGTAATTGGGGCTGCGTTAGCAGCCACAGCTGGCGCGCTAATTGGAAGAATGCCAAATGCAAAAAACCGCATGAAAACATTCATTGTCGCTCTGGCGCTAGGCACAATATTGTTTGAAATTGCTGTAAACATTGGCTGGGGGCTAATGCTTTCGATATTCGCGCCGCTCAGCACGACTATGGCGCTAAGCTTTATGGGCGCCTTGCCTTTTGCTGTCATTCATGTGGCGAGCAGCATCGGCTTCGGCGCAATTCTTTATGAGTTCCGCGACCGCTTGGGCGGTCTTATAAAAGGTGATCAAATTGAGTTCAAGATATCTCGTTTCTGGGTTGGTGATGGTTTTCGCGGCTTCCGTGGCAATACAGTACTTCGCTATCCAGCTTCCAGAAGGAAAAAAGCTGAGTAATGTGACAATTGCAGTAGATTTTGGCAATAGCTTTGTCGCTGCATCGGCAGAAGCAAATAGTGCATTTGACGCATTGAACAAGACGCATGCTGTTGATTACAACGGCTTCGCAAACGGCTACTTTGTGACAGGCATTGATGGCGTCGTACAGAACGGAACACACTCGTGGGGGTATTTTGTAAACGGGGTACTGCCGATGATGTCATCTGACAGCTATGCTACAAAGAATGGCGACAATGTTACTTTCATACTGATGGAGAACGAAAAGTTCTATGAATATTTCGGTAAATAAGAGGTGTGAAAAATGAAAAAGTATACGCTAGTTGCAGTATTAGCAATTCTGGCAATA
>CAZZNM010000102.1:231-3396 GCA_964655805.1 uncultured archaeon | reverse complement strand
ACGTGCTACGCTATGCTCGTCGAAGTAACAGAACGTGCGCTTGCGCACGCAGGCAAAAGCGAAGTGCTTGTTGTCGGCGGCGTTGCTGCTTCGCAACGGCTTAAAGAGATGCTAGATATAATGTGCAGCGAGCGCGGCGCACATTTTTTTGCAGTGCCAATAGAATATGCCCGCGACAACGCGGCTATGATCAGCTTTACAGGACTTTTGGCGTACAAAAGCGGGCAGAAACCGACAGAAAAGCCGGATTTCAATCCTCGATGGCGCACTGATGAGGCGGAGATATTATGGATATGAAGAAAATCGTTTTATTTTTTATAATCATTGTGATTATGTTTGTAGTATTAGCAATCAATTTTCTCAACATAAAAATTAGATCTGAAGGGCTTAACATAACCTTGCAGCCCGGCTATGCCATGGATGTGTTCGCCGAAGATATTGGCAAAGGCGACATTGTATACCCCGGACCAAACACAGGGCTTAGGTTCATGGGCATTAGAAACGACATCTTGTACGTAAGCATTCCTAAGCAGGGAAGGATAGTTGCTTTGCCTGATAAAGACAGGGACGGCAAGGCAGACGAAGTCATCAAAGTCTTGTCCGGATTGAATAACCCGCACGGCTTTGATTTTCTGGGCGATTATATTTATGTCGCCGAAGAAAATGCGGTCAGCCGCTTCAGGATGCAGGGCGCAGTTGCCGCTGACAGCGACAGCGTCGAGTTTCTATTTGATTTGCCATCTGGTGCTGGTCATTGGACTAGAACATTAAAAATAAATAACAATTCATTGTATGTTAGTATCGGCTCATCATGTAATGTCTGCTACGAAAGCGACGAAAGAAGAGCATCAATAATAAAATGCACACTTTCTGGCAACTGCACATTATTCGCAAAGGGGCTAAGAAACGCTGTCGGCTTTATTTTCCACGAAGGCAAGATGTATGCGACAGACAACGGCAGAGACATGCTTGGCGACGATCTGCCGCCAGAGGAAATCAATGTCGTCGAAGAGGGCAAGAACTATGGCTGGCCAATATGTTATGGAAACAAGATACACGACAACGATTTTGATAAAAATGTATACGTCCGCGATCCATGTGCTGACACAGAAGCACCGCTAATCGAGATGCAGGCGCACTCAGCGCCGCTCGGCTTAGCGTTCTACGAAGGCGATTTGCTTGTCGCTTTTCATGGCTCATGGAACCGCAAAGAACCGACTGGCTACAAAGTTGTAAGAATTAACTTAGAAACAAGACAGATAGAAGATTTTGCCAGCGGCTGGCTAAGCAGCGATGGTTCAGTATCAGGTCGGCCTGTAGATGTGCTAGTCATTGGCAACGACATTTACGTCAGCGATGATAATTCGGGGCGTATATACAGGGTATACAAAGATTAATATATTTCCATCAACAATATTTGTTTAACATGGATGCGCACGCACAGAGGGTGTCTGAGTTCTTTTTTCCTATTGTAAGCGATGCATTCCACGGCATCAATACTAGCGAAAAGGTGCCTGCTTACGTTACAGGTGTCCTGTCTGATTTTGCAAAAACAACACGGCTTTACGCGCCTCTGGGCAGGATCGGGATAGAGGAATACCAGTCGCCTTACATAGCTGACATGATAAAGCAGGCCGAGTACAATAGCATCGGCGTACAGAGAATAATACGCCAGCACATCGGAGATTATACATTATTCATGCTCGGCTTATTCAGGCCCTATGTTAAAAGAAAGGGTTTCGAGTCGCTCTATTTAGGCAGCGGAAGGCAGTCGTATGAATTTACGGCAAGACATTATGATGATCCTGATCTGTCCCTGCTCTTTTCCGAGCTGTCAGGCAGATTTGAGGCGTGCGTTACTGCACTAAATACCATGAGAGAAAGGCACCTGCACTTCGCCGCAAGCAGTGTAAGAAATGATGTAATGAAATTTGTAGAGTCTATGGATGTAATAGATGCCATCGGCGTCTCTGGGTCGCCAAGAAACGTCAGCCTGAAGTAATAAGATTTATTCAGTCGATCAGGGAGCTGGACGACTTGCGCTAATAAGCCAGCACAATCGGGAATAAAGAGCCGATTGTGAACGTTGCAGCAGTTGCAAGCATGCCGATTACAAGCATTTCGATACCGCTGATGATCCAGCTCTTTTTCGTGAACACTGTCTTTGCAGCGCCTGCGCCGAATAAGGCGATACCCGTCATAACCAATGCAGCGACCAGTGCAGCTTTTGCGCTAAGAAAGAAGTAAGGGAATACAGGTATTACAGACGCCAGTATGAATGCAACGCCAGTTATAGTAGCAAGCTTTACTGGGCTTTCGAATTTTTCCTTGAACAGGCCCAGCTCTTCTTTCATCATAACATCCAGCCAACGCTTTTCGTCGCTTGTCAGGTGCTTGACTATTGCTTCAAGTTGTTTGCCCCTGAAGCCCTTCTGTCTGTAAATCTCACGGACCTCTTCCACCTCCTCCTTGGGCTTTTCCTTTATCTCCCGCTTTTCGCGCTCTATCTCGCTGTGATAGAGCTCAATTTCCGATTTGATCGAGATGTAATTGCCAAACGCCATGGAAATTGCGCCGGCAATGGCTCCGGCTATGCCTGCTAGAATTATTATGCCGCTATCATACGTGCCGCCTGTGACGCCTGCGACCAGAGCTAGAATAGATACAAGCCCGTCATTAAGGCCCAAAATCAGAGAGCGCATCGAGCCGCGGGTTGATATGAAATGCTTCAGCTCCTTTCTCATCAAAAATTATTGCCTTCGAATGATTTAAATAAGCAAAGACTAATCAACAATTATGAATGTTAATGAAATCATGCGGCAATACCAAGAAGGCCAGAAAGATTTTTCAGCCGTCAGATTGCACAGCGCTGATTTGTCGCGGCTGGATCTGCGAGGAGCTGATTTTAGTAATGCAGATCTGAGTAATTGTAATTTTTCAAATAGTGATTTAAGTAAAGCAGACTTTAGCAGCGCGATCTTGGACAGAACCAACTTTTCAGGCGCTATCCTGCGTGACGCGAATTTTTCAGGCGCCCACATGGCAAATGCAGACATCCGCAATGTGCAGATAGACAATACCAGTTTCTTCCGTGCCAATCTCATGTTTGCCCATTTATGCGGCAATGACTTGGTGCGCGCAAACCTGCAAGATGCAAAGCTTGAC
>CAZZNM010000102.1:0-221 GCA_964655805.1 uncultured archaeon | reverse complement strand
TGCCTTGTCGGCTCGAGCATGACGCAAGAGCAAATCGCTGCCGTGCCGCAGCAGGCCATGACAGCAATAGTGACAATGCAGCAACAGCAAGCGCCTAGCGGCTATAAATCAGCCTTGTCCGGCATTAGCCATGGTTACAGAATGAAAACGACTGAAGAGATCATAGGCAATAATTATAAGTTCCAGATTGTTGAAAGCAAGGACAAGAAAAATTACTGCTA
>CAZZNM010000101.1:0-3473 GCA_964655805.1 uncultured archaeon | reverse complement strand
ATAGAAGCGCTGAAATGCAGCAACTGGAATTTTGCCAAACGGCTTTGCGACAGCGGATGGGAGAAAGTCGACATCATAATAGACAAAGAGAGGAATTTGATAAGCATAGAAACCACCACACTATCGGCGTTTGCCATAAGCGAGCCATCAGAACTCGTATTGAATGCAACCATTGACAAATCCAGCTACCAGGCAGGCGAGGGCATAAAGCTCTCGGGCTCTGTAAAAGAAGACGAGAACCCGGTAAAAGCAAAAATAACATACGAGCTTGACGGCAAGGCATTTTCATTTGACTCCGAAGGAAATTTTGAAACGACCGTGAAGACGCCAGAAAGCGAGGGAGAATTCCTGCTTTCTATAAAGGCAGAAAAAGAAGGGCGAACTGCGGAAAAGGGCATATCATTCTCTGTCTACCAGAAGCGGTTCATAAGAATAGCTGCACCGTCTGCAGTAGAAATAACCAGTGGGAATAAGACAGTTATCATAACTGTCAGCAACGAAGGCCAGAAGGATATAAATAACATCGTAGTAAGCATCGACCTGCCAAGCAGCTGGTATTTCTTTGATAGCAATGCTTTCAATCTCGCGGCAGGCGAATATAGGAATATAGAAATAACACTGATAGCACCAGAAAATGCAGAGAGCAGAACAGTAGCAATATCTGCCAAAGCAGACGAGGCCTCAGCGAACAGCGAATTTATGTTGAATATCGTAAAAAAAGAGACTGTAAAAGATACAGTCACAGGACAGGCCGCATCTGACACAAGTAACATTTACTTGTTAGTTTTCTCAATAATCCTAGTCTCTATTTTATTCTCATTCATTTTCCTAAAGAAAAAAAGCAGCAAAAAACAGAAAGCTGCGATCGCGATGCTTTCTGCCACAAAATCAGAAATAGACAGGAAAAAAAAGAAAAGCGCAAAAGAGGTGCTGAGGAATCCGTTTGAATGAAAAGTCATAATAAAAAAAGGAGAGTGTGACTTCGAGGGGAACTCTAAGACCACACCCTCCAAATAGCTTAGAAAAACAAGATTTTTAAAGTGATGCTTTATGCAAGAACACAAGGAAGTGCATGTAACTGAGTATATTCTAATATTGATTGCAGTACTCTCAGTATTAGCGATAATACTTACCTATGACATAACAGGCAATACCGTGGCTCTATTTGTCAGAGTGGCGCCGGGCATACAACTATCTACTAATAATATCACATTCCAGCAGAACGCGAGCATGACAGGCAACTTAAGCACAACAACATTGTATTTCTATTCCCCGTCCAACACAACAGTTGAATTTAATTTATCCATACCGGGTTCGACAGTACTAACAACCATTAATCTAACTATAATAGCAAATACATCCAGAGACATGTTATCCCTTGAGAGCGGCGTAGCAGTATCGCCTGTAACTGCAAAGATCAGCAACGTTACATTTAATTTGACAAGCAATATCATAACACTTGTTCTGAATGAGACAAATGCAAACTTCACAAACAAGGATCAGGAGGTTTTCCTTGTAGTCAGTAATAGGACAGTAAAGATAAATCTTGCTATTGGCAACGAGACCAGAAAGCTCGCGATCTTTGACCAGTACATGGTCTCGCCAAAGAATGCGACTATAGAAGCGATGAATTTCAGCCAGAATGCCCTTAGAACTAAGCTTTCTGGCAATGGATCTCAGGAAATAGTAATTTACATCGGCAGCCAGCAAGAGCCATCGTCTATTGTGATTGATGGAAACACAACGCTGACAAATTCCAACTGGATATACAATCCAACAGAAAAAACAGTAAGATTCAACATGTCTTTTTCTGAAAGAGACGTTGTACTCAATTTCCCGACAACAACCACCACAACAATTACTCCAAGCGCTGCGCCTTCAGGTGGGGGCGGAGGTGGCAGTGGGGTCAGTGCTTCTGCTCTTGTTGAGAATTTCACTGTAGAAGGTGATATTATTTCAGTTGTAATGATGCCTGGTCAGGAAGAGACAGATTATGTGACAATAAAAAACACCGGCAACAAAAAGCTGGATATTTTCATTGGTTCCGAAATGAGAAACATTTTCATCGAGGAAAGCAAGATTTCCCTCCTGCCAGGAGAGGCGAAAAAACTGGGCATAAAAATATTTGCGCCCAGCACGCAGAAGCCCGGGATTTATCCGGGCAGGATATCTCTTTCAAGCGATTCCATAACGCGCTATGTAGATGTTGTGATGGAACTGAAGGAAAGGGCGCCTCTGTTTGATGTGTCTGTGTCTGTCCTGCCTGAAAGCAAGAACATTGAGCCTGGAAAGAGGGTGTCTGCGCTGGTGAGCATCGAGAATGTATTGTACGAAGGCATAATCGATGTTGAGCTGCACACTTCAATAGTGGACTTCGACAAAAATGTAATACAAGAAAAAAAAAGCATAGTCGCATTTGTCACCAAATTCTCAACGTATGTGGAAATGGCTGTGCCTGAAAAGCTGCCTCCTGGAAAGTACATTTTTGTTGCCACGGTGAGCTTTTTGAACACCAGCACAAGCTCGTTCGACACATTCACGGTTAAAGCACCGGCTGTTGTAGAAGAAAGGATCAGAAATGATTTCTATACAATAACTGTTATTGCTGCATTTATGATACTCTCCGCCATTATGCTTGTCTTATACGAGCACACGAAAGTCATCGGACTTATACATATGCATTACCATGGCGGCCATGGAAATAAAGTGCAGAAGAACAAGCTTTTCAGGCATTTGGTATGGAATCAGGGCTCCAAGGTTGTCAGATTTATTGTTGGTCATAAAGAAAAATTGTCTAAAAGCGATTTGAAAAAGCAACAGGATAAGCTTGTGCATCGACTAGAGATATTGAAGCAGAGCTATAAGGAAGGCGTTATAGACAAGGACGAATATGTCAAAAAGCTAAAGGACACAGAGCAGAGGATAAAGCAGGTGCATGCAAAGCTGAAGAAGCTCGAGGAAGAGAGCATAGAGTACAGCGAAGAAGAGGTGGCAATATTCAGGAAAAAGAAACAGGAGTATGAAAGCGATTTAAGGGGCCTGAAAAATGCCTATGAGAAAGGCGCCATAAACAAGAGCGAGTATGAAAGGACAAAGGAAACCCTGATCAAAAAGATAAAGAATCTCAGGGAGCAGCTAAATCAGTGATGCTGCAATCTTCTTTTTCTCCATACAAAGAATGCAATTAATAAAATCGGCAATACAGCTGCTGCAATTAATATACTACTCTGTTCACCTACAGCAAGCCCTGTTGGCGTTTGATTTTCTGATTTTTCTAGTATACTCACAACCTTAGTTTCTTCCAGTAACTGGCCATCGTAAAGTATCGCAGCCCTGACTGTATAATTCCCTGGTTTTTCAGGAAGCCAGCTATGCTTTATCTCCTTTGTCTCAAAGCCGTTTATCGTGCCAGAGCCGGTCTGCGTGTAAAGCAATGTGCCGCCTTCAGTTACTTCGAATATGTATTCATAATT
>CAZZNM010000100.1:0-3525 GCA_964655805.1 uncultured archaeon | reverse complement strand
GCTTATTTACGAGGTAGAAGAAAAGTCCGAGAACGAGGTGTACATCAAGCTAACGCTCACGTCGCCAGCATGCCCGCTGGGCCCGCAGATCGTGGACGAGATAAAGCAGAAGCTTGCTAACATGGGACTCACAGCAAACATCGAAATAACATTCAACCCGCCATGGGGGCCGGACAAGATGAGCGAGGACGGGAAACTCGAGCTCGGGATCGTGGATTAGAGCGGCGCAAAAATATTTATATTCCTGCACGCTATGTATGATATGGCAAAACAGGTAATACGACACCCGCAATCACTGCCGCTCTCTTCTTATAATGTAACAGCTGATTTTGGGAATCTTCCTTCTGGTTATAGAGGACTTATTGTCCTCCCCGGATACGTGCCAAGGGATCTTACCCCGGATTCTATAAGCATATCAGCACCGCTCACAAAATATATGCCCGGTACTGATGAGCCAGAAATAAGGCTTAACATACCCATACTTAGTGCCGCAATGCAGTCTGTTTCTGGCCACAGAATGGCGATTGCACTTGCCAGAATGGGCGGCATGGCTGATATATATTGCAGCCAGCCTGCGCAAGACCAAGCATACATGATAAGTACTGTGAAGAGGCATAAAGGTGCTTTCATAGAGCCAGAGGTTATATCGCCAGACAATAAGCTCGAAGGTGTCGCAAGCAGAATGAAAACTACTGGCTATTCAAAATTCTTTGTGACAGAAGGGGCGCAGCAGCATGGAAGATTGCTGGGCCTGATAACTGACAATGATTTTGACGAGATCAAGCACACAGACCTTCGTGTAGGGGATAGGATGAAGCCTGTCGAGCAGCTCGACCTTGTCTATGATGACGAAGTTGGTTATGATATAAGGAGGGCGAATGACAGGGCAAAAGAAAGTCATCATAGTGTCCTGCCCGTGATTTACAGGGATGGAACCCTGAGGGACGTAGTATTTAGGCGCGACATTCGAGAGCACAGAGGGAACAGAGACGAGCTTCTCGACGATAAGAAAAGACTCATGGTAGCTGCTGCAATAAACACACATGATTACATGGAGAGGGTGCCTGCTGTCGTAGATGCGGGCGCTGACGTGTTAATTATAGATACATCACAAGGATACAACGATTATGTTAGAGAGACCTGCGATTTTATCAGGCAGGAATACCCCAGGCTTCCGTATATCGGCGGTAACGTTGTCACAGAAGACGGATTCAAGTTCCTTGTTAATGAGTGCGGAGTTTATGGTGTAAAGGCCGGCATGGGCATCGCTTCAATATGCATAACACCTGAGCAGACAGGCATTGCGCGTGGGCAAGACAAGGCAATAGAAGATGTTACAAAAGCAAGGGATGAATATTTCGCAGAAACAGGCATCTATGTGCCTATAGGCGCTGACGGCGGTGTGCGCAGTGTCAGGGATATGCTCGTCGGACTTTCCTTAGGAGCCGATTGGCTCATGCTTGGCAGAATGCTTGCAGGAACAGATGAAAGTCCTACAGAAATTAACTATGAATTCTCACCGCCAAAGAAGCCTTATTGGGGTGAAGGTTCTGAACGCTCAAAGAATTGGAGAGAAAATAGAGGCTATAATATTGAATTTAATGAAGGCGTTGAGGCGCGGGTAGATTACGTAGGCCCGTTAGAGCCGTATTTGACAAGGTTGATGACACAGCTAAAAGATGGCATTCGAAAATCTGGATGCAGAACAATTGATGACACGCACAAAAATGCAGTAGTCGAGACAATTTCTGAAGACGAAGTTCAGACGCACGGTGTCCTCGTAGAAAGACGCTAGCGCTTGTCAACAATATCATATACTTCAGGTCCGGTTCCTATTAATGCCACAGGTCTCTGAAATTCATCTTCAAGCCGCTCGATAAATGCCTGAGCATCTTTTGTCAGTCTTTTGTATTCTCTAACACTGCCATTGCCCTCGTATAGCATATCCATCTTTGTGACTGCAATCTGTGTTGCGCCATTAATCTGTGCTGTCATTCTTGCCAATTCAACTACATCTGGAGTCCACGCACCCAATCTTCTTGGCCTTCCTGTGACAGTGCCGTACTCTCCTTTACCTTCCTGTCTTAAAATCTCTTGATCTTCATTGGACAATTCTCCAGGAAACCATCCAGGCCCGACCCTGCTTGGTATGGCTTTGTACACGGCTATAACATTGCCGATGTTAGTAGGACCTATGCCCACATCAGCGCATGCGCTTCCGGCTGTCGTGTCTTTGCTTGTCGAGTTGTAGAATGTCATGTTGCCATCTACTTCAAAACCATAATTTGAAAGCATCGTGCCTTGTGTCATTTCGATAAGAACATTCTCACCACGTTCTATAGCTCCTAAAAGCATGGAAGAAACGTCTGCTAGATAAAGACCTAATTCTTCAAGGTCTTTTGCAAAGACAAGCTGCTTTGACCTGCCAACCCTTTCGAGCTGGGTAGGCCCGCAGCCTGTGCCCGTTGAGCCAACTTCATCTCTATTATAGCCATTTCTGTCCTCGTCAATATGTCTTTGTTCGATTATGGGGCATAATCTGTCAATGTAAAATCTTCTGTATATGCCGCATTTCTCTATTTCTTCAATAAGCACTTGTGGGTTTACAAGAACGCCCTTGCCTATGTACATAGTTGCATCTGGGTTCGTGAAACCTGACGGCACCATGCGCAACCCGAATTTCTCTTCGCCTACATAGACTGTGTGCCCTGCATTCGGGCCGACACCGGCACGAGCTATGTGCTGGAAATTGTCATGGACGGCCATATAAGAAATAATCTTTCCTTTTCCCTCATCGCCGAACCATCCACCAACAACGATGGTTGCTGTTCTCTTAGGCTCGTATCTCATTTTATTACCACTTCTACTTGCATGCAATCTTTATATTTTTAAGCAGGGCTCGCCATACTAATTCATGCATATCTCAGAGCGCGAGGCAGAGCTGCCCGACGCAGTCATCGGCAAGCTGATAAAATTAGCAACCGAGGACCCGCGCATCGTGTCGCTGGGCCATGGCGAGCCAGATTTCTCGCTGCCGAAGCCATTGCAGCAGTATGCGTCGCGCATTGCCGGCAAATACAATCATTATTCTTCACCAGGCGGAGTTCGCGAGCTTAGAGAAGCGATAGCGAAAAAACTGAAAAAAGACAACAAAGTTCATGCAAATCCAGAAAATATTGTTGTCACATGCGGCTCGCAGGAGGCGCTCATGCTTGCTGTCGCGTGCAGTACTGACGTGAGCGAGCAGATAATCATCCCGAACCCGAGCTTTCTTGGCTACCTTCCGACGCTGGAGTTGCTTGATACTTTTCCTGTATTTCTAGAGCTGAAGGAAAGCGACAGATGGCAGATTGACACAGACAGATTAGAGAAGCTCATAGACAGGAAAAAGACAACAGCGATATTGATAAATACGCCATCAAACCCGACAGGCACAGTGCTCGACAAGAAAGTGCTTGAAGAAATAGCGGACATCGCAGTGGAGTATGATTTGTATATCTTTAGTGATGAAGCTTATGAAAAAAT
>CAZZNM010000099.1:0-3552 GCA_964655805.1 uncultured archaeon | reverse complement strand
GGACTGCCATTGCTGATATCTCTGAGTGCAAGAACATAAAGCGAATAGAGAAAGACGCATTAAGCAGCGGCATCGTCAACAAGATAGAGATTAAGGTAAAATAACGAAAATAGAACGTTTAACCAGTATCCACATTGTCTAGTTCATCATAAGGCTGCGTATGTAATATCTCGTGACCAGCATGAGGAAAATACCAGGTATAGAATACCTCTCGTACGATAAAGTCTTCAAATAATCGCGGACTTTGCAGACGTCTGCGCATCTCTGGACGTGAATCTCTTTCATAATCGATTACAACAAGCCCGGCAGTTTCATCAGGACGTTCTCTGTTATCGACTACCTGGAGATGGGGTACCCTATGGTTAAATGTTGCATAAACTACATCAGGAGGGCGGCCAGAAATGGTTAGATTTCTATACAATTCGCTTGCAGCTCGTTCAGCTCCAACGCTGGCAGGAGCTATGTATACAGTCTGAAAATTTTCTACATACTCCCTTATTACAGCATCTTCTATTCTCAGATAAGTTGCAATAGAGCCAGGCGGATACGCAGGTTCTCGCCTCTGTTTTGTCCAAGGAAATCTCATCAGAATACTATAAGGAAAAGCTATAAAAATGCATCAGAATCTAATGTCGGAACCCATTGTGCCCGTTTCCATTCCGTTTGTCTTGTCTAGGCGCCGCCTTCTTCAAAATTTCTGCCAGCTGGTCGTTTGTGGTTCTTTCCCATGGCGGTATAAGATCTTCGTTTACTTCATCTTCAAAATTGTAAAGCATAAACATCCTGAAATCTTCAGGCGTGTCAGCTATTCCAGCTGCAAGTTCTGTTTTTGCTATAACAAGCTCTGAATGCATGTCATAGCATATGACCGCGCCCGCTTCTTCGCTTCTTCGGTTTACTTCATATTCCTTGTTTACAATTGCCCTAAGAACCCTAGATGTGACAGCAACAAATCTCCCATCATCTGTGAATCTTTTTATTTTGGGTACAAGTGCCCGATCTTTTGGCGTATTAAATAATCCGCCAGTTCCGGCTGCCTTTATCACAACCGCCTTGTAACCATCTTTGAATGCCTGGTCCAGCTCATCCGGCTCAAAATTTGTATGCAAATCAAGAACGTACACCGGTTCGTATTGGTCCAAATATATGGGCCACCCGCCATACAAGTCAGAAAGACCTCTTTCGGGATCTTTGAAGAATTCACTTCTTTCTTTTGATCTTTCTCGGAATCTTACCTGTTTTCTCATAGCACCTTTATCTGGTGAGCCATTCGGCGAAAAATTAAAAAGAACAGGATAATGTATGCTTTCAAAGGACTGCTTTTCCGGGACTGTTCTTGCGCCAATTGGTCTGTTTGGGCCTGCTGTGTTTGGGCCCGTTTTGAATGCGCGCGTCGCCCTCATGACCTCTCCGTCATTTATGGCAACATAAGTTCCGGGCAACCCTTTTTGAGCAACTGCAAGCGCTGCTTTCAAGTTATTATAAGCGTCAGAGTCTTCTGTTTTCATTGGGAGCATCGAGCCGACAAGTATCACAGAATAATCTTTGAAAGGAAGTCTTAGGGCGAGAAATGCGGCAGCATATGTCATAGAATCAGTGCCCTGAATGTCTATTTGGGATGTATAACCATTTCTTACGCCATGGTCCTGATAATCATTTTCATAGGCGGTTATTCCATCTTTTCCTACTACAATATATCCGACAGTTGGAGGCAGTAGATTCAAATTTCCTGTATCCGGATCGAATAACCTATCATGACGATAAATTGCACTTATACCCTGTTTTCTTAGGGCAGAAACAATGTTAGTAGCAGATGCTCCAGCATCTGGACCATTTAGAGATACGATTACACTGTTAAATTGCCCTGCATACCCTTCGAGATCATGTATCCCTAAAACCTTTCTTCTGCTTCTGCCATCGACCATATTTTCTGCTATTTTTTTATAATTATCAAAATGCATATCTGTGCTGTCTTCGCGCATTATTTCTAGTACGTGTGCCCTATTTGCGATATCAGGTGCATAAGACCTGAGAAGCTCTTCTCCAGAACTAATTGGCATGAACCCATAAGGGGTATGCTCGCTCATTATAGTGCCGCCAGTTATATTAACTTGTATAGTTCGAGGACGGTTTTCTGTTCCATTTCCTAGATTTTCTCTGTAAGATGTTGCAATAATAACCACCTAAGCACCCTAGTAATTATTGTAGACGATGTAAAGTATTTAAGCTATTCCTGGAAAAAATTCCAACACCAGAAAAATTTTCCTTATTATTTTCTCTACTCAGAAACGTCTTTCAGCACAATACCAGTTACTGTGTCTGCAATCCCAGCAAGTTTTCTAAGTTTATGCACTATAAATTCATTCAGTTCTTCGACATCTGCTACAGATACTTTCACCAAGATGTCTGTTGTACCTGTCATTATGTGGCATTCATCGACTTCTACCATCTTGAGTATTTTTCTTGCAAGATCTTCCTGGTCCAGTACCGCGCCGCCCGGAAGCGTATAATTGACCGCAATATTAATGAATGCCTGCATGCCTTTTCCAAGCTTTTTCCTGTTCAGGCGCGTAGTGTAGCCTTTTATTATCTCGTCTTTCTCGAGCTTCTTTATTCTGTTATGTACAGTGGTAATCGGCATGCCCATCTTTTCGCTTATTTGCCTTGTCGTATACTTTGCATTTTCCTTCAGGAGGTCGATTATTTTTCTATCCTTCTCAGGTATCATAAAAAATATCTATAAATAAGAGTATTTAAAGTTAATTTTGCGAGAAACTTATTCCAAACACAAATAATTTTTTCCAATACATATATTATTGTTTCAAAAAAAAGCAAAAATAGAACATATATACCAATTTCTGATGCAAAACATGCTAAAAATTGTAAGAAATTCAGCTATTTGTGGTATAGGATTATATAAGAATACAGACAATTAATACACCAGTCAGAGGGGTATAGGTAGAGACTTTATGAAATCGCTAAAAACAGCGCCACAAGAGACTACATGTCCTCGGTGCGATTCGCGCAAAACATACGTTTCTGAGAGCATACTCGTTTGTCTTACGTGTAGCTATATTGTCAAAGGTGTTTTTTGATGCAGCTTACAAGAATTGATTCCAAGGGACGAGTATCCATTCCGTCATCTGTGCGCAATTATATGGGAATAGAGAAAGGCGACAGCTTCATCGTTGCAAACAGCAAGAACGACATAAAGCTTGTGCCAGCAGGCAAGGGCAATATGGAAATTGAAATGGAGTTTTCATCAATAGATGTGTTTGCAGGTGTTATCGATATGCTGGCAAGAAACGACGTAAAAATTTTGTCGAGCAACAGCTCTGGTAGCAGGTGGCGCGCCATACTCGAAGCCAATGAAGGCGATATGGCAAGAAGAATCTCATCTATGAGAGGTGTAAGACATGTTAAGATCCGCGCTTTATGAGGTTGAGAAGATGCAAGTCAAATGCTGCAACAAGCCAATGAAGAAAAATCTTGAGACAGCAAGGTTCATCGAGATGCAGTGCACGAACTGCGGCGACATCATCTACGTGAAGA
>CAZZNM010000098.1:0-3553 GCA_964655805.1 uncultured archaeon | reverse complement strand
ACTTCACGCCAGAATACCTAGAAGAAAAGAGAAAGGAATTCTACAGAAAAGTAAGGAGGCTGTATGTCGTGAAGATGCTCAAGAAGCCTAGTGCCATCAGCGGCAATATAGTCACAATGATAAGGTATCCGAAAAGCACATTCCGGCTGCTGAAGACTGCGATGCAGTACACGTAAATACGATCAATGCTGTCCACTTAATGAGGATTAGCATCTGTTTTATGCTAATCCTCTATCTGGGATATCAACTGCAAAGCATGTTGATACCCCTTAAGTGGACAGCATCATACGATCAATGCGACTTTTTATATTTAGCCACGAATTTCTCTCTCATGAAGATGGATGTTCTCGATTATGAGATACTCGCGCTATCAGAGCAGAACAAGGACCCCTTTCAAAGGTTTTTCCGGCGCAAGCGCTTTGATACGGTCATCAATTCTGTTACTACCTTAGAAATAAAGAAGAAAAGAATAAAAGTCTTGGAACTCGGCTGTGGCGCAGGCGCAGTTAGCTTAGAGCTTGCAAGAAGGGGCTATGAAGTAACTGCAGTTGATATAGAGAAGAAGTTTATTGATTATGGGGAAAAAGAGGCAAAAAGACTAGGAATAAAGAATATACATTTCCTCAAAAAAGATATAACAAAACCGCTTAATCTCGGGGAATACGACATTGTGCTTACATCAGAGGTCATAGAACATATAAGAGACTTCCTCAGCGTCTTTAGGAATATAGAAAAACACCTTAGCCCGGGCGGATACCTGGTTCTGACAGTGCCCAATCATGCAGGCATTGGCGACCTAACAGAATTTTTATGGTCATTGAAGGCGCGATATGGCTGGGTCGATGAGCATTATGGCTATTGCTGCAGCACGAAAAGGATAGAAAAGTTGTTAAGAGAATTTGGAATAGAGCCGCTGAGAACATATACAATTTTTTACATCTCACATTTTCTACCGTTCATCTCAGAGAGGCTTGCGCATGTCGTATTCGAAAAGGAAGTAAAATACCTATCGCGAATAAGATTCGGCACTATAATAGTTAACGTCTCAAGGAAGATGCTATGATATCAGTTGTCATACCAACGTACAATGAAAAGGAGAACATCAAGAAACTTGTACCTAGGATTTTCAGTATTCTAGACAACGCGGAAGTAATTATTGTGGATGATAATTCGCTAGACGGTACAAGAGATATTATAAAAACCTTGCAAAAAAAATATAACATAAAACTTATCGAGCGGCCTGAAAAGCTTGGCATAGGATCTGCATACAAGACAGGATTCAGAGCCGCCCGCGGCGACATAATATTTGAGATGGACGCAGATTTGTCTCATAATCCAGATTTCATGCAGAACTTCATTGATACTATAAAAAGCGGCTATGACGTTGCTGTAGGATCCCGCTACATAAAGGGCGGGAGCATTAAAGGATGGGGCATTTACAGAAAATCTGTTAGCAAGACCGCAAACACGCTTTCACGACTGCTTCTGAAAATTAATGTAAGCGATGTGACAACTGGCTTTAGGGCGTACAGGAAATCAGCGCTCAGTTCAATAGACTTGGATGAAATAAAGTCAGATGGCTACTCATTCCAACTGGAAATCCTTTTTAAGCTGTTTAAAAAAGGGTATAAGATAAAGGAAATACCAATTATCTTTGAAGACAGGAAAGCAGGAGAATCGAAGCTTGCAAGAAAAGAGATGTTAAATTACATCGGTACTGTTTTGCGCCTGATGTTCTATGCCGAGGAAAAATGAGATAAGAAAAGTTGTCTATATTTTCCTAATCTACAAAATCCTGATAATTTCTATTGCCTACGCGGCTTACTTGATACCAGAAGAATTCACAAATAGGAAGCATAGTGACACGACGTTACTGGATCCGTTCGCGCAGCTAGATGCTAGAGCTTACTTGGACATAGCAAAGAACGGCTACAATGCAGAATTTAATGGGACAACAAATTATGGCTGGTATCCACTGTATCCATTGCTCATAAGGATGTTCAGCTTTATCGGTTTTGAGCTTGCTGCGTTCCTACTGGCAAATATCTTTTCCTTTATAGCGGTTTACTTATTGTATGTTATTGTTAAGGATGAATTTGACAAACATACGGCAAATAAATCTATATTCTATCTATTGTTCTTTCCTACTGCCTTTTTCCTTACAATGATGTATACAGAATCGCTGTTCCTCTCGCTGACATTGGCTATGTTTCTGCTTGCCCGAAGGGAGAAATGGCATTATGTCGGCTTACTGGGCTTTATGGCGTCCCTAACAAGGGCGCAGGGTATAATTTTGCTTTTGCCAATGGCCTACATATATGCAAAAAAAAGGAGGTTCAAGATATCGAATATTGATAAAAACATACTGTTCCTTCTGCTTATTGTTGCAGGGCTGCTTACGCTGTACGGGTACTACTACATCACAACCGGCGATCCGTTCATACATCACAAGACATCTTATCTAAAGTACCAGCGCGGGTTTTCAATGCCATGGGAAAGTTTCCTAAATACATTTAATGAAATATCGCGGTCAACAAGTTATTCAGAAATATTTGTTGACGGTCTGAACATGTTTATTTTTGCTACGGTATTGGGTCTTGGTTACGTATCCCTGAAATATTTAAAAAAAGAATACAGCATCTATATTTTTGCGTCTATAGTGTTTCCCCTATTCTCTGGCTCATTGGCCTCGATGACCAGATTTGTTCTTTTAGTATTCCCTGTTTTCATGACGCTCGCAATCATGAGCAAGAACAAGAGCAACAGGAGAATTATAAATATGGTTTACGTAGTTTCAATAGCCCTGCTTGTCATGTCGACTATATATTATGCAAACGAAGAAATAAGCCCAGAGATATTTAGCTTTTAGTACAAAAGTCAGATGGAAATAGATACTTAAGTTTTTCATATACTGTAGAACAGTTAGCGTATGGACTTGATAAAGTGGTCAAAGGAATATTGGGCACTCTTACCTATTTATTTGATTATTATATCGATTTTCAGTATTTTTATTTTCAAGCTAAGCACTAATTTTCTGATAATACCGGCAATTTTAGGCGCCCTGCTTGCAGTACGGTACAAAAGAACATTGGTTGTTGGAAGAAAGTACTGGGCAGGCATTTTTATAATAGTAATAGTAATGTTTGCATTTCACGTCAGAATGCTTGATTACAGATGGCCTTATCTGCGCAATATAGACAGCTACATGTTCTACAGGCAGATGGATTATATAGTCCAGAACAACGGCATAATGCCTGAACGTGACCCGCTTATACTTGCGCCTGATGGCTGGCCGATAAGGCATGAGCTGTTTCCGTGGCAATACCTTGGAGCATTTACCTTCATGTTTACAAGACTGGTTTTCCCAGAACTACAATTATGGCAATTCCTGATATATTTGCCAGCATTAGTAGCCAGTCTAGCAGCCATACCTATGTATTACATAGGAAAGATGCTGTACGACAAAAAAGCTGGCGTGCTTGCCGCGCTGTTCATTGTATTTGATTTCTCGAATTTCTCACGTTCACTTGGAGGGGATCCTGACACAGATGCA